>QHYM01000030.1 GCA_003223295.1 Acidobacteriota bacterium
CTTTCCAAATGAGGACCCACTCGGAAAGCGCATCACGGGAAAGGGAGAGATTGTCGGTGTTGTAGGAGACGTAAAATACTCGGGGCTGGCGGATTCGATACAGCCCGCGATCTACGAACCACTGACCCAGGCGCACACCTGGGATGCGTTTCTTTCTGTCAGAACGGATGCCGCCGACCCCATGAGTCTCATTACCGCTGTCCGAGACGAGATTAAGTCGCTCGATCCCGAGCTGCCGGTGTCGCAAGCCGGCACGCTCGAGAGCCGCTTTGCTACGGCGGTTGCGCAGCCTCGTTTTCGAACGACCCTGATTGCCTCTTTCGCCGCATTGGCGTTAGTGCTCGCGGTAGTCGGCACCTACGGCGTGATCTCTTATTCCGTCACACAGCGCACGCACGAGATCGGCATCCGCGTGGCCTTGGGCGCCCCACGGAAAAGCGTATTGAAGCTCGTCCTGGGGCAGGGGACAGCGCTGGCCATTGCCGGCGTACTAATTGGGTTGGCCGGGTCTTTCGCGCTTACAGGCTTGCTGAGAAACCTCCTTTTCAATGTGAGCACCACCGATTGGCCGACGTTCGCCGGAACGACCCTGCTGCTCTCCGGAACCGCGCTGCTCGCTTGCTATTTCCCTGCGCGACGCGCGACGCGCGTTGATCCCATGCACGCTCTACGACACGAATAAGTGAAACAAAGCATCTCGCGGAAGTGCCTTCGGTTGTTATCTTGCTCCAGACGCAACTCACAGAAAGGGGAAGTGGCAGCCGAGGATTTTCTGCGATTGCTCTACCGCGAAGGTCGTTTGACGGCGGCCGAACTCACCGGGCGGCCGCGCGCGCTCAAAGAGCTTGCCGCCGGCAAGCTCCGGCCCGTGTTACAAGTCAGGAACCAGAGCACCGCTTGTAGCGCTCTGCAATCTGAAGTAGTGCGGGTCAGCCGATCGGAATTATTGTGGCTGTTCGGGCCGCCGAACCGGCAGCTGCAGAACGGGCTGGAATTGGCCGAGATTCGTGAACTGGATCTGGCTCCCGTCCAGAGTGCGTGCGCGTTCCAAGACAACGTCCATGGTTGAGCCGCGCGGGAGTTCGGCTTCGGGTCCGCGCGTGAGCAGAATAGCAGCGAGTCCCGCTGCCGCGCCTATACCTGCCCCGATGCCCGCTCCCTTCGGCGTGGGGCTCGCGATAGCGCCGATCCCCGCCCCGGTGGCGGTGGTGGATATGACCGTGCCTGCGTCACCGCGCTTGTCGGCTCCGCCGGTCACTTTTCCCTAGGAGTCCATGGTTTCCTTGCCGCCGGAATCCGCGCTGCGTGGGGCTGCGTTCAGATCCACGGTATAACCAGTGGGCAGAATCAGCGTGTTCAGGCGCATCCGGAACTCGCCGCGGCCCTTGATGCGGCCGGGGCGTTTCGAATCAATCAGTTCGCCGCGCAGATACGACCCGACAGGAATTACGATGCGGTTGCCGATGGTGATCGGAAACGATGTTTGCAAGTACACAGAATCGCCAGGCTTCGCGCTGCGCGTGGAGATTCCGTTTTGCAGTACGACTCCGACGCGCGTGCCCGCAGGAACAATCACTTTTTCGCCCAAGCCCGCCTGCGGGGCCGGAGCAGGCTTCGTCGCGACGGCCGGTCGGGCGTCGCTCTGCGGTCCTTCAGGTTGCTGCGCCGCGAGCGACATCGTGGAGAGGAGACTTGCCGCCAGGGCAAGCGTCAATTTGCTACCGGCTTCACGGGTGTACTTCATGACAGCCTGCGTATGGCTTACTCCGCTGCGCAGAATAACCGGAACGGATGCCTGAGTACAGCGGGAAGTATGGCGCTGAGTGACGCCCCGGTGCTCGCAGAATGGCCCCACTTCGGTCTCACTCCCGTAAGACGCCGGTCATGCCAAGAACGAGTGCTAAGGGAAAGAAAATTGCGACCAGCCCAACCGCACCCGCCATTTCAAAACCATTCTTCAAATGCGTCCCAACGGCGGCCACGGGACGCGGAGGTGTACGAAGTTCCCACTAGGAAATGAAACGCCCCCTCTCGAGAACCCCGGTCCGCACATAAAAACTCTCGCTCCCGATGGAGGTAATCGGGCCGGTAACGACGGAACGATCCTTCAATTCACAATGGACAAAGCGATGAGCGTCCCTGCCAAGCGACCGGACGGACTCTCTCATCACAACGTCCGACGGCGTAAGCGGGTGATGAAGCTCTTGGAAGGAAAAGCGGGGAACCCGGCGACGTGCGTGAGGCTGCTGTGTCTCGGTGATAGGAATATTGCTGAGCCCCTGGAACAACTGGAGTTGCTCCATCGTGAGGGTCGTCGGGAGAGGGCCGATCTCTTCGACAGGAGATTGCGCGTCGGCAACGGTTGAAATGAAAAACCCGGCGAGCAAGAGAACGGTGCGCAATGCGCTTGATAAGGGCATGGAAGTCCTCCTCCGTACAGAACCTGTGTACAGAACTTGCTCGAGCCTGCCTGCAAGCGATGCACACCGCTTGCCAACGTCATCGGGCTCCGGAATGGAAGAGCGTTCTCTTAAGTGTTTGAAAGAAAGGCATCTAGTTTCCAACTCTCTGAGAGTGGGTAATGTCCGGCGTAGATTCCATTCAAACTGCCGCCGGAGAAACGCGCCATGTGGTGGCCCTACGTGACGGTTTGACCGGAAGCGGCGGGGGAGCTAGGCTCTGTCTGGACCAAGGAGAACGAAAATGGCGAAGCTGGCTTTGATTTACGGGATGAGGCTGTTGCCGGAAGAAGACTTGGGCGAAGTGAAAGACGCCGCGGTCGTGCTCAAAAACGGGCGGACGGCGCGCGTGACCATGCACTTGATTGAAGGCACCAAGGAAGAGATTGAGAACACGTTTCGCCGGTCGATCGAGGCGTTTTTTGAAATGTATCCGGAGATTTGAGGAAGTTTTCAGTCGTCAGTGGTTGCCAGTGGTCAGTTATCAGTCTAAAGAAAGAGCGGCACGTGGGTGAGCACGAGGTACACGTGACAAATGTAGTCAAACAGCTGCTGTTCTGGAGTGACGACTGAGGACTGAAAACTGATTACTTATGACTCGCTTAGCGGTTGCCGAAGTTTTCCGGGTCGGCGCTGGGATCGCCGAGGTTGTCGTTGATGAGTACCGTGGACTGGCCGGTCAATTCGAAACGCTTGCGGCATTTGTAGCACGCCACCAGGTCGTCCAGGCGGACCATGTAGGAAGTGGCTTTGTCGAACTTCTTTCGGTCTTCGGGGCTGGCGCCGCGCGAGAGCTCTTTTTTCTTGCGGCAAACCTTCCAGCGCACGGGGAATTCGAAATCTTTGTGGCAGCTCGGGCAGACCAGCTTGACCTTGCGGGTCTCTTCTTTTTCCGTGTAGAACGCGCGCTCGTCCATGGCTAAGGAGCGGGTGTACCCACCGCTTGGTCAATTGTAACAAACTCGAGGCCCTGGTTACGCCAGCGCGGGAGCCAATGCTCGAGGGAGGCGAGCGTCCGCGTCCGGTCGTAATTGAGTTCCCGGTGATAGCCGTCATGGAGGCAAAGGACATCGCCCGTGCCGCGCGCGGGCGGTTGATCGCTCCCGTTTATATTCCGCTGAGCGTGACTCGCGATGGGCTGCATCCGCCGGATCAGCCATTCCACCGGCCTATCCAGCCAATCTCCCGGAATCAGTGTCCACATCACGGTCTTGCATCCAAGCGCCGTGGCCGCCGGAATCACCCAAGGATTGCGGAAGCCATACGGAGGTCGAAACCACTTGGGCGGCGCGCCGATCGTGTTCGTAATGGCGTGGTGGCAGAGGCGCAATTCGACGGTAATTTGTGACGGGCTGAGCTTAAAGAGGTTCCGGTGCGATTCCGTGTGATTTCCAAGCGCATGACCTCGCGCGGCAGTTTCTTTTACCAAACCAGGACATTCGCGGACGAAGCGGCCAATCAGGAAAAAAGTCGCCTTGGCCTGATAGCGGTCCAGCAAGTCCAGTAATTTCGGCGTGATGGCGGGATTCGGGCCGTCATCAAAAGTAATCGCTAGTTTGCGCGGAGAATTGGTCCGGCAAATCGTCGGCCCGAAGGGTTGCGCGCGAGGAAACGCTGCGCCATAGGCGGCCACGCCGCCAGTGGCAAGCACGGCCGCCGGCACGGAAATCAGGAAAGGATTCACGCCCCCATTCTCGCATGCGTAGGAATCAAGTTGTAGGGCCGCCTTCAGAGGCGGGCTGGCCGGCATTCTATTGATTGCGCCGCCAGAGCAAATACCCTACAACGCTTCCCACCAAAACCGTGGCTCCGAAGAACCAGCGCCATTCAGGAATGCCGACCAGTCCGATGAGCAGGAATCCCGCGACGACCAGCAATTCAATGGGATGGCCCGTCCAAACGCCTGCGCCAAACCTGCCGAAGGGAACAACTTGCAGCGGATGGCGATCCTGATTGGTGGGAGCAACCACCTCTCCTAACGGATGGCGGCGAAAAGTGGCGTACGATTTCATGCGATTGTTCCCCTTTCGATTCCGGAAGGGCATCTTCAAAAAGCTGCTTTCTTTTAGGTCAACCCTATTAGACGAAGGAGCTCGGCCTTCGTTTCATGCAGCCTGCAGCCACATGCTGCAGAATCTTCAGCCGACTTTTTCGGGGAGGCCGCGGCGCGCTTTCAACTCTGCCAGGAGGCGGTCCACTTCGGCGTCGCGGTCGATGCGCGTCAGCTTCTCGCCCATGTCGTCGCTGAGTAGCTCGACCTCGGCTGTCGCCACGGCTTCGCTGTGATGCACGCGGTGCTTCAGGCGGTCGAAGGTGGCGCTCTTCGAATTGTCGCCCAGGAGCGTCTGCGCGTGCGCCGCTTTGCCCAGAGACAAACTCCGGCGGTGCCGCGCCAGCAGCAAATCGCGCTTGGACTTCGCTTCATCGAGTTTTTGTTCCAGTTTCACAAGTGCTCCTTTCAGGGTTTCCACCTGGGCCCTCTGGTCGTCCACCTGTTCGCGGTAGCTCTGCGCCAGCCGCTGCGAGGTCTGGAAGCGGTCCAGCGCCGCGCGCGCTAAGTCATCTTGCGACCTATCCACGGAGATCTCTGCCTTGCGCATCCAGTCGCGCGCGGTGTCTTCGTTCTCCTGCAATTTTTTCCCCAGCATGTGCTGGTCCGCGATGGAAACGGCCACCTGCGTTTTCACTTGCAAATACTGGTTCTCCATGTCGAGGATTACTTGCTTGATCAATTTTTCCGGATCTTCCGCGCGGTCCACCAAGTCGTTGATGTTCGCGCGAATTAGCGTGCTCACTCGTTCCAAAAGTCCCATGATGAATCTCCTTTCGAATGACTGTCTTCTACCCAACTATCCAACCACTCGAGTCCCTTCATACGTCCCGGCCCACCCGAAATAACCCGCCATTGCCGGGGTGGGCGGGGCAAGCCCCGCCCCTACCGAGGGACGCGGGCCGCAGAGGACTGCCGCTGCTCAAAGCAAAAAGCGCATACCGGTGATCCCCGCTGCAAACTTCGAAACAACCAACGGAACAAATCCCGTCGCGACTGCTTTCTCTAATGCACAGATCGTGTAGCTCCAGAGGTGGCTGAGGAAAAGACCCAGGGCCACCGCCAGCACGAGCCCGAGAATCAGGAATTTCGTTTTGCCGTTCATGTCCATCCCCCGAAACACTTGGCGTCACTGGTGGACCCTGACGAGTCCACCAGGACGGAAGCAGCACTTACGACTTCTTGGGCGCGGGCAGCGGAGGCTGCTCGGGCCGCGGCGCTTTATCACCGATCGGGCGGACCTTGCCAAGCAGGTCGGACAGCTGCATGCCGGAGAGCGCTTCGAACAGCGCCGGCACTTGCGCGGCAATCTTGGTGATGTCGCCGGTCAGCTTGTACGCGCCGGCAGCATCGCCATTGCCCGTTGAAACGATGGTCACTTTGTCCACTTTGCTGAGCGGCTCGCTGAGAGCGCGCACCACGTCCGGCAAGCCGGTGATCAGTTTGTCGACCACCGCGGCCTGGTTGTATTCCTGGAAGGCTTCGGCCTTGATGTTCATGGCCTTGGCTTCCGCTTCGCCTTTCTTGAAGATGATTTCGGCTTCGGCTTCGCCCTGCGCGCGAATCGAGGAAGCGCGGCCTTCGGCTTCGGTGATCAGGCGCTGGCGTTCGGCATTGGCCAGCGTTTCGATGCGCTGGCGCTCGATTTCTGCCTGCTTCAGCACGGTGGCGATGAGTTCGCGTTCGCGGCGCGCGATTTCCGCTTCCTGGACTTTCACCTGGGCCTCGCGCTCCACTTGCTGGACCCGCACGGCTTCCGCGACCACCTGCTGTTGCATGACGTTAGTCTCGAGTTCGTACGCTTTGTCGGCGGTGGCTTGCGCCTTCTTGGTCATCTCCAGGTAATTGGCCCTTTTGATGTCGAGATCGCGTTGCGCTTCGGCTTGCTTGGCGAGCGAAGCCGTTTCCGCGGCAACGCGCTCCTGGTCGGCTTGCGCTTTGGCGACGGCCGCGGCCCGCGTGGCTTCCGCGCGCTTGATGGCGATGTCGCGCTCGGCCTCCGCGGTGGCCACTTCCGCGTCGCGCTTGATGCGGGCGACGTCGGGCCGGCCCATGTTAGTGATGTATTCATTCTTGTCGCGCACTTCCTTGATGGTGAAGCTGATCACTTCTAGCCCCATCTTGCTCATGTCGTCCGCGCACGTCGAGCGCATGCGGTCGCCCACCATTTCTGGTTCTTTGACGATTTGCTCGACGGTGAGTTGGCCGATGATTCCGCGGAGATGGCCTTCCATCACCAGGCGAATCAAGCCTTCGCGCTGGTTCGGTTCCTTGGTCAAAAACTGCTCCGCTGCGGTCAGGACGGATTCCTTGTCGGACTTCACTTTGATTTGCGCCACCGCTTCCACGGTGACGGCTACGCCCTGTTTCGTGTAAAGGCTCTGCTGCGGCGCCACGTCGAAGGACATCAGTTCGAGGGACAATTCACGGCAGGTCTGCACCATGGGAAAAATGAGGGCTCCCTTTCCCGAATACACCTGCGTGCCGCCAAAGCCGTACTTTATCAATGCTTCGTTGGGACCCACTTTCCGATACATTCGGGCGATGACGATCATGACCATCAAGAGCCCGAGAACGAGTGACCCTGCGATAACCACGACATCCGTTGGCAACCCCAACATAAGGACCTCCCCTTTCGACCCGTCTGGACTGTTTGCGTCTTGCTTCAGTCCGACAAACTCGTCACTTCGAGAACTCTTCCCACTTCTTTACATAAGCGATTCCCTTTTCATACCGCTCGATCACCACTTCCGCACCCTTCTCGATGGCTTTGCGGTCCTCGCACCGCGCTCCCGCGCAACGACGAGTTCCACCGAGAGAAAAAATGATTTCTCCAGTGCCGTTCTCTCGAATCGGCATGCTGAGGGTCCCAAGCGCCCCTTCCACGCGGTGGTCTTCGGTGCTCATCGGTGCGTCGTTTGTCTGCATCAGCTTCACCATGAACTTGAAAACCACCCAGCCGGCGAATAAACCTGCAACCATCGAAATGCCGAGCGATGTCAAAGCCAGAAGGTTCGAATGGCGCGTCAGCAAGTAACCCGTCCCGCCAAACCAGGCCAGAAACGCCATGATGGTCGAGGCGTTAAACCAGGAGATGTGGGCGCCCGAGGCGCCGCCTTTGTGCAATCCGCCACCGTGATGCCCCAGAGGAAATGGCAGGTGCCATTTGACCGGGAAATGAATGTGGACCGCGCCCGCGAGAAACGAAAGCACGCTGAGGGAGAAGCCCACCAGAAAACACAAGAGATAGAAATTAGACCAGGTCATAAATCACCTCGCACGCGACATTCCTCCCGGCTCAATTTCGAAGCACTGATGGCCCCTGGCTTCTGCTATCAGGCGTGCTGCCTGCGCTCTTTCCTGGACGCAGGACGTCGGCAAGCCGCTCGAGCAAACCCGGCGTACGCAGAATCTCCGCCAGCAGCAAAAGCGGCGTGCGCGAATCCGGAGTTTCCGCGATGGTTATCAGCGCTCGTTGCAATTCCGGATCGACCGTGAACTGCCCCGCGCCGGCAAACAGCCACGAATCGACTTTCGCGTCGATGGCCCGCAGCTCCGATTGCAGCCCCGGGGTATAGCCCTCGGGATCGTCAACAAGAAACCCGGGATAGACCCGGAAAAAGCGCGCCAGCAGATCGCGCGTCTTGTGCGTCAGGTGCGGCCGCGCCCCGCTTTCAATTTGCGAAAGGTAGGCTTGGCTCAGCCCGCGTCCAATTTCGCGCTTCATCGCAGCGGCCAGTTCCTGTTGGGTGAGCGCGCGACCCAGTCCACGGAGCGAGCCTTCCACCGAGCGCAGGGAGCGAAGCTTGTCACCGAGTTTCATGGAGAGCTCCGAATATTGCAATATGCAAAACCTATATTGCAATTAGCTATTTGTCAAGCGAAATCGACACCCCCCTTCCATGTCCCCTAACATCTCTTATTTCAATGATTTACGGAACCAGGCAAGGGAACGGACAAACAGTAAGCTGGCTTACGGTGTCCCCTTGTTTGCGATGCAACGTGCTTTGGTTCTTTTTCAGCTAGCCAGGATTGCGCAGTGTCTGCAGGTCGATCCCGAGTTGCTGACATTTCTTGTAGAGGTGGCTGCGTTCCAAGCCCAGCACCCGCGCGACATTGGTCATGTGGAAATTGTGACGCCGGATTTCCCCGAGCAGCACTTCCTTTTCGAATGCTTCGGTCCGTTCCGCCAGGGTCCCCGAAGCCATTCCGCCGGATGCAAAAGCACCTCCGCCAGCGGAATCGAAATTCGGCAATGCGACGCGAACATCTGCGGCGCTGACGGCTCCGTCCGACGCGAGCAGGACAAGTCGTTCGACCACATTGCGCAATTCGCGCACATTGCCCGGCCAGCCGTACTTTCGCAATTCGGCAATGGCGTCTTGCGCGAATGCCTTTTCCTTCCAGCCGTTTTGCGCGGCCACTTGCCGCGCGAAATGCGCCACGAGTTCCGGAAAATCTTCCGGGCGTTCGCGAAGCGGTGCGAGCGTCAACGGGAATACATAGATGCGGTGAAACAGATCGCTGCGAAACGCATTCTGCTTCACCAGTTCTTCCAAATTCCGGTGCGTGGCCACTACCACGCGCACGTTCACTTTGATCGGTTTGTCGCCGCCCACGCGCTCGACTTCGCCTTCTTCCAAAACGCGGAGCAATTTCGCTTGCATGGCCACGGGCATATCGCCAATCTCATCCAAGAAAAGCGTGCCAGCTTCCGCTTGCTCGAATTTACCGAGATGGCGCGAAGCCGCTCCGGTGAACGAGCCTTTTTCGTGGCCGAAAAGTTCTGACTCAATCAATTCGGCGGGAACGGCCGCGCAATTCAGCGTGATGAATGAATGCTCGCGCCGCGGCGATTTTTCGTGAATCGCGCGCGCGACGAGTTCTTTACCTGTTCCGGTCTCGCCCAAAATGCAAACGCGCGTTTCGCTGGCCGCCACGCGGTCGATTTGCGCCAGCAACTTTTTCATGGCTGGGCCGGAGCCGACTAATTCATGTTTGCCCAGGCGGTGGCGCAGCTCGCGGTTTTCATCTTCCAGGCGTGTCAGCCGCAAGGCATTTTCAACCGTAACGAGCAGTTTGTCTGTGGAGAGCGGTTTTTCCAGGAAATCGAGCGCTCCGAGCCGCGTCGCTTTCACCGCCATCTCAATATTGGCCTGGCCGGAGATGAGGACAATCGGCGTCTTCACGCCAGCCTTCTTCAGGTCCTCGAGCAATGCCAGGCCACTCCGGCCGGGCATGACCACGTCGGAAAGAATGAGATCGAATGTGTCGGTCCGAAGAAGTTCGAGCGCGCGGGCTGCGTTATCGCAAACAGTCGCTTCGTGCCCCGCCAGCCGGAAAGCGCGGGAAAGCGAGGCCAGCGTGTTCGGATCATCATCAACGAGAAGAAGGTGAGCTTTGCGGGGCACGCGTCGGTCCTTTGGGCGCGCTAATCGGAAGCAGCAGCCATGGTGGAAGGTGTGTCTTTCTTGGATTCGGAAACCGGCTCGCGAGTCTTCACTTTTTGCCCGGCCTGGCGTTGCGGCAGCTCGATTCGAAACGTGGTGCCATGGCCTTCCTCGCTGGTAACGGAAATCGTGCCGTGGTGATCGCTAATCACGGACTGAATAATCGCGAGCCCCAAGCCAGTCCCCATCTGTTTCGTGGTGTAATAGGGCGTGAACAACCGCGAGCATTCTTCCGGGGTCAGACCCTTCCCCGTATCCGCCACTTCAATGCGAACGTTGCCGTCGTGTTCGGAAGTTCGCAGCGTCAGCGTCCCGCCTGCGGGCATGGCGTCGAGCGCGTTCAGCACCAAATTCTGAAAAGCGCGATGCAGCAAGTCTGGGTCGGCATCAATCTCGGGAAGAGGATCCGTGAGGAAAAGTTCGGGAGTAATTGTGGGTTTTCCCACCGCGGTGAATTGCGGCTCGAACAGGCGCACGGCATTGCGCAGGACTTCGTTCACGTTGACACTGACAAATTTCGGGGCGGGCATTTTGGAGAAATCGCTGAAGCGGGCAACGATGGTGTTGAGATTGGCGAGTTCGGCTTTCAACGTTGCGGTGGATTCGTTGAACACTTCCAGAAATTGCTTGGCTTCCAGCCTGCGGGCTTTCTGGAGATTCTCGATGGTGATTTGCATCGGGAAGAGCGGATTGCGCAATTCATGCGCGAGGCGCCGCGCGAGTTCGCGCCATGCGGCCACGCGCTCGGTTTGCACCAGGCGCTCTTTCTGTGACGCCAGCGTTCGCGTCATATCGTTAAACGCGATGGCGAGCTGGCCGACTTCATCGCTTCCGCGGACTTCGATGCGCGTATCCCATCTTCCGGTGGCCACCTCGCGAGCCCCTTCGGCAAGCTCCTCGACCGGCTTGGTGATGCGCGCGGAAATCCAGAAGCTGACGAGCAGGCCGACAAAAACCGCCGCAGCAGCGACGGCGGCTGCGCTTTTCAGGATTTCCCGGGTGAGCAGCACCAGCTCTCTTCGCGAGCTGCCTACGAAAAAGATGCCCAGGAGCTCGTTGTTGCGCCCGGTCAGGGGGATGGCGTGAAACGTTTCGGCGTCTGCGGGATCTCTGGTCCATTCGATGGTTCGAACCACGGGCTGCGGCTGCTTTTGCAATTGCTCGACCAGCGGAGCAAAGCGTTCCGCCTGGTCCGCATCAATTTTGTCTCCGAGAAGAGAAGCCGCAGCAAAAGATGGATCGAGGTTGGTGTAGATGAGCGCGCGCATTCCCGTGGGGAGAACCAGGGAAGCCAGAAAATTCTTGTCCAGGCGGCGGCCGCCGATGATGTAGAAAGGCTTGGGAGCATTCGGTTGCGTACGGACGGAGCAAAGCGAGAGTTGGACCTCGGTCGGCAGCTCTTCCTTCTTCAAGAACGCGAGACTGTCGCTCCAATCACTCTTTTCCGTCACCCACTCGTTTTTGTAGCCGACGCGCGACGGATATTGCGCAGAAGAAATCAACATAGCGTCGTAATTGACCAATTCAACAAAGTCCAAACCGTGGTCCTGGGCCGCTCCGTTCGCGTCGTGAACGTAAATGGAAAGATCGGCGTTGGGCCGCGCGGCGTCCAGAGCCGTACGCAAAGTAATTTCCGCGTTCGCGATATTTTCGACCTGGCGGGCAATTTCCTCGCCGCGCTGCGCAAATTCCTTTTTGAATTGCGCGACGAGCGCTTCGGTACGCTGTGTATCCATCGCTTCGAAAGACGAGCGCGTGTAATACGTCACCGCATAAGCGACCACGGAAACGGACGCAAAAATGGTGAGCAAAACGACGAGCAGCAGTTTTGTGCGGAAGCTCATGGCTTAGCTTCCATTCTAAATGAAATGGCTGAAGAGATGGATGCAAAAGCGCGGAGAGCACCGTTTTTCTGTGGCGAATACGGAACTCTGAGTGAGATGATACCACGGCTGTAAAAGTGGATTGAGCACCCGGCACTCGCCTGTCCATGGCACCGAGGAAACTTTTTCTGCGGTGGCGCGTCCATTTAAGTGCTCGGGCGTCCCCAAACAAAGACCGCTTTTCAGGAGAGATTCGATGAAGCCCATGCCCCATGGAAGGAATGCCATGCTGTGGCTGAGTCTTGCCGCTGCCCTATGGCTTACGGCGCTGCCGGCGAAGGCGCCGGCACAGCCCGCCGAGGAAGTTCCTTCGGGGCCGACGAAGCTTCTCCGGTACGGGGACATTTCCAAGGACCGAGTGGTTTTTGCTTACGCGGGCGACCTGTGGATCGCCTCGCGCGAGGGCGGCGCGGCGCGGCGGCTCACCTCGCATGTCGGCGACGAGCTCTACCCAAAGTTTTCGCCCGACGGCAAATGGATCGCCTTCACCGGCGAGTACGATGGCAACCCGGATGTTTATGTCATTTCGGCGGAAGGCGGCGAGCCCAGGCGCCTGACGTCTCATCCATCAAACGACATCGTTCTTGGCTGGGCGCCCGACGGCAAAAACATTCTCTTCCGCTCGGACCGGTTCAGCGCGCCGCCAGGCCGCTTCACGAAACTTTTCCTGGTGTCGCCGCAGGGAGGCACGCCGAAGATGCTGCCGGTTCCCCGCGGTGACCTGACTTCGTTCTCTCCTGACGGAACCAAGATCGCCTACATCGAAACTTCGCAGGAATTTCGCACCTGGAAGCGTTACCACGGCGGTTGGAACCTGCCCATCGCCATCTACGACCTGAAAAGCAACACCTATGAGGAGCTGCCCACATCCAAGGGCATGGACATGTTCCCCATGTGGCACGGGAACGCCATTTATTTCATCAGCGACCGCGACGGCGTGATGAATCTCTACAGCTACGACCTCGCTTCGAAGCAGACAAAGAAACTCACGGATTACAAGGAATACGACATCAAGTGGCCGAGCCTTGGGTCCGACGCCATCGTTTATGAAAACGGCGGAGTGCTTTGCGAATACAACCTTGCGAGCAACAAAGCGCGCGAAATTCCCATCGCCGTGCATGCGGAAGGTATCGAAGCGCGGCCGGAATTCAAGAATGTTTCGCAGAATATTGGGAGCTACGCGCTGTCTCCTTCCGCGGCACGAGCAGTGATGGAGGCGCGCGGAAACATTTTCACTGTTCCGGCAGAGCACGGCAGCATCCGCACGCTGACCACGGAACACTCGAGCGTTCACGAACTGAATCCGGCGTGGTCGCCCGATGGCAAATCGATTGCGTACCTCTCGGACAAGACCGGTGAATATGAGGTGTATACGCGTCCGCAGATGGGCGGCGAGGAGACCCGCATCACGAGTGATGGCGGAATCTATCGGTACGGGCCTGTATGGTCCCCGGACAGCAAGAAGCTGGTTTACTGGGACAAGCTGCATCAGCTCTGGTACGTCAGCGTCGAAGAGAAGAAGCCGATTCTTGTGGACAAGAGCGAATACGGGGATATTTCGGACGCAAGCTGGTCGCCGGACAGCCTGTGGCTTGCTTATTCGAAGCCGCACCGGCGCGGCTCGAGCGACGTTTTTCTTTATTCGCTGGGCACGAAGAAAATCACCAAGGCTTCCGGAGGCTTCTACAACGATGGCAACCCGGTCTTCGAGCCGACCGGGAAATATCTGTACTTCATTTCGACACGCTACTTTTACCCGAGCGCCGGGCAACTCGACCAGCGGTACAACTACTACACCACCGACGGCATCTTCGCCGTC
>QHYM01000031.1 GCA_003223295.1 Acidobacteriota bacterium
AACAGATTCCGTCGAAGATTGTCTATGAAGATCCTGAATTATTCGCGTTTGAAGACATTAGTCCGCAGGCGCCCACGCACATCCTGCTTTGTCCGCGGAAGCACTTCGAATCGCTCACGGATGCTGGAGCGGAAGATCAAGCCGTGCTTGGAAAGCTGCAACTGGTGGCGGCGCAGCTGGCGCGCGAGCGGAAACTCCTGGACGGCTACCGCACCGTGCTCAACAACGGCGAGGGCGCAGGCCAGTCCGTTTTTCACCTGCATTTGCACTTGTTGGGTGGCCGGCAATTCCGCTGGCCCCCGGGTTAGATGTTGAGTATCGTGCCGCACTAATGCGATTTTGCCACGAGTGATTGTTTAAGACGTTTGCGGTATTCGCGGGCGACCTTCTCTGCGTCCCCTTCCTTCGTGCTGTTGCTCGCCAGGTGCCCGAGTTCATGGGCCATCCAATGGCCCAGCCATTCCGTGCCCATGTAGCGATCGTTGTCGACGTAGACAGTCCTGCTGGCCAGGTGGGTAAACATCATGCTGCCGAACCCCTGGGGCACATGAAGCTGAAATATCCTGGTGGCGTCCAGGTACTTCCCATGCGGCACGAAAAGAACTCGCAGGGGAAGAACTTTGGGATGCATGATCTGAATTTGAGACCGTAGAGAGGCCTCCTGCTCCGCCGTGGCTCCGATAACGGCAAGAGTGCCAGGATCCAAGGGCGCGTTTTGTGGGATTGTCGGTGTGGGAACCCCGTTCGTTTGCCCCCAACTGAACTGCCCAGCGGCCAGTGAGACCAGAGCGATGCAAATCCGAAGCTTCATTGGCCACCTCCAGGCGTGTTCTGGAGGCGACCATGGGACTAGTCATGAAGCAGGACAATGGACAGCCGCTTGAAAGAGGCTTGATTGCTTCTAAGCGTCTAAGCCTTGTAGTTTCTTTAGCTTAGAGAATTGGCTTATCTAAGAACTTGCCTCTGATTGCCGTGGTGCTAGACTCGCTTAACCCAAAGGGGCACGCCCACATGGCCCTCGAATCCCGCACTCCATCAATCGTGCGTTTTGGAACGTTCGAAGTGGACGTGCGGGCGGGGGAGCTGCGCAAGCAGGGCGTGCGGATCAAACTCCAGGAACAGCCCTTTCACGTCCTGGCGGTTCTGTTGCAGCGGCCCGGCGAGGTGGTAACCCGCGAGGAGCTCCGCAATCAGAACTGGCCCGCCGACACCTTCGTCGACTTCGATAACAGTCTGAACACGGCGATCAACAAGCTACGCGAAGCGCTGGGAGATTCCGCCGATAACCCTCGATTCATCGAGACGCTGCCGCGACGCGGGTATCGATTCATCGCACCCGTCACCGGCGTAGATGGAACAGCGAGAGGGAGCGCCACGCGTGTGAGCGCACCCAGGCGGCCAACCAGTCAGAAGATCATCATGATGGGGGCAATTGTTGTGTTCGCAGCGGGAGTTGCCGGAGGGCTGCTTTGGCGCGCGCGACATGCGCGGCATCTCACGGAGAAAGACCCCATCGTGCTCGGGGACTTCGCCAATTTGACGGCGGATGCCGTTTTAGATGGAACGTTGCGAGAAGGGCTCTTCGTGCAATTGCAGCAGTCACCGTTTCTGAGTCTCGTATCCGAGGAGGGAATTCAGCATACATTGCGGATGATGGGACAGCCGGCGAATGTCAGGCTCACGCCGCAAATCGCGCGCGAGGTTTGTCAAAGGACCAACAGCACGGCAGCACTAGACGGTTCGATTGCTCTGATTGGCACCCGCTACAACCTGATTCTGAAAGCCGTCAATTGTGCCAGCGGAGACTTGCTGGCGAGCACGGAAGCGCAGGCGAACGATAAAAGTCATGTTTTGGATGCGCTCAACACAGTCGCTTCGGAAATGCGCAGGAAACTCGGCGAATCCTTGAGTACCGTGCAGAAATACAACACACCTCTCGAACAAGCGACGACCCCATCTCTGGAGGCATTGCAAGCCTTCAGTCTGGGTGTTAAGGCTGTGTTCGTGGGCGATGACGATGTTGCGGCGGTTGCTTCTTTTCAGAATGCAATCCAATTGGACCCGAATTTCGCCGCGGCTTACGACGCGATGGGTAACGAGAATCAGTGGATAGGTACTGCACTGGCCGTGGAAAACATCCGGAAGGCCTTCGAACTGCGCACACGTGTGAGTGAGCGGGAGAAGTTGATCATCGAGGGAGATTATTACAATGTTGTGACTGGCGACCTCATGAAGGCACGGCAGAGCTATACCCTTGGCGAGCAAATCTACCCACGCGAGGTCAGCTTCCGAAACGGCCTTGGTGTTCTCTATAACGCTCTCGGGCAATATGAAGCGGGTCTCAGAGAACATCAAGAGGCCGTTCGTCTCGCTCCGGACACCATCAGGTATAGATTTCTTGTATACACATACTTGTTGCTGAACCGAGACGAGGACGCTGCAGCCTTGGCCAGAGAAGCGCATGGAAAGGGCCTGGACTCTGGTCTTGGGCCCATTCTCTATTCACTCGCCTTTTATCGGAATGACACCGCCGAAATGTCGCGGCAAGTAGCCGCTTGGGCTGGCAAACCAGACCAAGATGAATACTTGATGTTGGCATTAGAGGCCGACACGGCTGCTTATTTCGGACATCTTGGAAGAGCGCGTGAGCTATCACGGCGGGCTGCAAATTCTGCCAAGCGGGCAGGGGAGAATGAAACTTCCGCGACTTACGAGGCCGTGGCTGCTTTGCGAGAAGGCCTGTTTGGCAATGCAATCCAAGCTGGACAACGGACGGCGCTGGCAAAGGAACGTTGGGGTGGACCAGATAAGTATTATGCAGTAGTGTTTGCCCTAGCCTATACAGGGAACGGATCGCAGGGATTAGCGGATAATTTCAATGAGAGCTTCCCCGAAAACACGGTGGTACAGTTCAATTACCTTCCTACCCTACGAGCAAAACTGGCACTAAACCATGCAAACCCGCAGCAGGCGCTTGATGCTCTGGAGGTCGCTGCTCCGTATGAACTCGGGTTGCCTACTCTTTGGTTTTACAACTGGCCAAATTTATATCCGGTCTATGTGCGAGGAGAAGCATACCTTGCGGCGCATAGGGGCAGCGAAGCGGCAGCCGAGTTTCAGAAAATCTTCGACCATCGGGGCATTGTTCTGAATGAACCGATCGGCGCGCTGGCGCATCTCCAACTGGGACGCGCCTACGCGATGCAGGGCGACACTGTCAAGAGCCGGGCCGCATACCAGGATTTTCTGATGTTATGGAAAGACGCCGATGCAGACGTTCCCATCTTAAAGCAAGCCAAGGACGAGTACGCGAAGCTGAAATAATCAACAGCTCTCTCAGCTGCACTCTTTCAAAGATCGACGGCGCTGCTGTGCTGTTGAAACGCGTCACGCAGTTCTTTTTGGATAATGTGTGACTCTTCTTGCGTCCGCGCTTTATTCCAAAGACCAAAATAAAGGGCAGAGCGAATTCGCTCTGCCCTTCGTTGCATAGTGACGGATCCTTGAAAAGTTGCCAATGGCTCGTTTAGTGCACGCCGAAATACTCGACGTGGACGTAGCGGCCCAGGCGGGCGTTGAAGAGCAGATACCACCCTGGATGATGGTCGTCGTCGTAGACGTACACGCGATCGCGTTCCCACTCCCAGTCGCGGCAGTGGTCGACATCGTAAGAAGCGACCACCCAGTCGGAGTTGTCATACAGGAAGACGTGGCGAGTGCGATAGTCAATGCGGCGCGCGACGAAAACTTCGCGCACGTGCTCGTAATGACCGTGAGGATAAGCGCGGCCCGGACGAACGCGGGCTTCATCATACTTCCAGCCACGATAATCATCGCGGTCGTGCTTGTCCCAGCCCTTGTGTTTGCCGTTATCGTGATCCCCGCGATCATCGTCATGTTTGTCCCGCCCTTTGTGCTTGCCGTGGTCATGACGGTCGTCACGATCGTGCTGCGGTGCCGCCGGTACCAGAGTGCCTGCCAATGCCATGAATATGAAACTCGCAAGAAGTTTGCGCATGAGATTTTCTCCAAGGATTGCGAAGCCGGTTGGGAGTGCATCGCCCGATTGCTTAGAGTCCTGCCGAGTCGGCTTTTCGCAGGCGGTTGGGTGCCTTCTTTCATGTATAGCACAGCCGCCGTTCTCTGCGAGAAAAAGGGCTTCGGCATTGGCCATTCGGTACGCTCTTTCAGGGGGCAAGCGAAGCGCGCACTGCCTGCCGTCATGGCTTTGCCTGTCCGGGCGCAGCAGAATGCGCATGACAAAGAGCAAATCCTGTGGCAAAAACTGGCGGCCACGGTCAATGAAATGGACGGCAAGCTCGACGGCGTGCTTGCGGTGGGCATTCTGGATCTATCCACTGGGCAGAAGTACTTGTTGCACGCCGACGAAGTGATGCCGACGGCGAGCTCGATCAAGATTGCGATTCTCGCGGAGCTGTACCGCCAGGCGCAGCAAAGCAAGCTCAAGCTCACGGATTTTTATACGCTGCAACAGTCCGACCGAGTCGGCGGGAGCGGAATCACCAGCGTGTTTAGCCCGGGGATGACGCGGCTCACGTTGCGCGACGTCGCGGGCTTGATGATTTCGGTAAGCGACAATTCGGCGACCAACGTCATCATTGACCGCGTGGGGATGGAAAATGTAAACGCGCTGCTCGATTCACTAGGGCTGACGCATACGCGGCTGCGGCGCAAGATGATGGACCTGAAGGCCGCGTCAGAAGGCAGAGAAAACGTCGCTAACCCGCGCGAGATGATGCTGCTGCTCGAAAACCTTTATCGCGGCAAGGTATTGAACAAACAGATGACGGAGGACTTTTTCAACCTGCTCAGCGTGCACAAAGAGAGCTACATCCCGCACAATTTGCCGGAAGATGTAAAGGTAGCGAACAAGCCGGGCGAGTTAGAGGGCGTGCGCAACGATTCCGGGATTGTTTTTGCCGGCAAGCGGCCCTACGTAATCAGCGTGATGACCACGTATTTGCGGAGGGAGCGGGACGGCGGCGAAGCCATCACCAAGATTTCCGACGCTGCCTATCAGATGTTCGACCGACTGAGCCGCTCATCAGAATTGGGCCGCGTCATTTCTCTTCACGACACCGGGAATCCCTGAGCAGTTTCTTGGCGACCGCTTGCTTTGATCAGGGCGCGACGACATCCCTGATTTTAGCTTTGACCTGGACCGCAGAGAGGCTCGAGGCATCCCAGCCGCCGCCCAGCGCCTTCACCAGCAGAACGCTGGTAACGAGGCGCTGACCGCGAATCACAGCCAGTTCCTGCTCGTTATTCAACAAAGCCTGCTGGGAATTGACAACATCAAGATAGTTGACCAGGCCCCCGACGTACCGGCTGGTGGCAATGTCCAGCGTACGGCGAGCGGAGTCGACCGCTTTGTCCTGCGAGCGGTAAGCCTGATCCAGAACCGTCAAGCCAGTGACGTCGTCTTGGACTTCGCGAAAAGCGTTCAGGACAGTGTCCCGGTACGAAGCGACGCTCGCATCGTAACCGGCCTTGGCAAATTGTGTTTGCGCGCGGCGCGAACCGCCGGTGAAGATGGCCTCGGCCGCGTTGGCCCCGACGGCCCAGAAGGTGCTTTGTACATTCAAAAGCTTGGCGATGTCCGCCGCTTGCCATCCGCCATTGGCAAAGAGATTCAGCGAAGGAAAGTAGGCCGCGCGAGCGATGCCAATTTGCGCGTTGGCGAGGGCCATCTGGCGCTCCGCTTCGGCGATGTCCGGGCGACGCTCGAGGAGATCCGAAGGCAGTCCCGCATCCAGCGCGGGAGGTTCAGCGTTCAATTCCTTCGGAGCGAGTTGAAAATCAGGCGCTGGTTTTCCCACCAAAACGGCGATTGCATCCTCAAACTGCTTTCGCTGCTGGCGCAGCAGGATCGCCTGCGTGCGCGTGGTGTTCAGCAGCGTTTCCTCCTCGGCCACGTCCAGCCCCGAAGCCAGACCACCGGTGTGACGGGAATCCACCAATTGCAAACCCTTTTGAAGGTTTTCAACCGTGCGGTCCAAAATACTGAGTTCGGAATCGAGCTGGCGGAGAATGAAGTAATCGCCAGCAATTTCCGAGGTAATGACCAAGCGGACGTTTTCAAGATCCGCAGCGGTAGCCTGATAGGAAGCTTGCGCCGCTTCGATGCTGCGGCGGCGCCCGCCAAACAAGTCGACCTCATAGCCAGCGACGAACGGAAGGGTAATGTTTGTTTGAGAAACTGGACCAGTCGCAGGGAAGTTGCTGCTGGTGGGGCGATTCCCCGAAAGGCGCTGGCGCTGTGCGCTGGGCGCAGTGGAAAGCGTGGGGAATTGCGTTGCAATCTGCAACGCTGCAGCGGCACGTGCTTGTTCCAAGCGAGCGGCAGCAACTTTGATGGTCTGATTCGCGTCGAGAGCCTGTTTTTCCAATGCGGACAGTTCGTCATTCTGGAAGACGGCCCACCATTCGCCTTTGGCCACGCCATCCTTGGGCGCGCTTTCACGCCACGGCTCTGTAACCTCCCACTTCGCGGGCACGGGAGCGGATGGGCGCTGATACTTCGGCCCCACCGTGCAACCGAAGCCAAATAGAAAGACAGCAATACTCAGGAACGCGAGTTTCTTCACACTCATTATTGTTTGTTGGAACCTTGCGCAGGTGCTGGTTGCTTGCCTGTTGCAGGCGCAGTATTCATGGCCAATTCTTTGACGCGGACTTCCTGGCCATCCTCAAGGGAGTCGGCAGGGTTAAGAACAATCCAATCCTTGACATCGAGACCCTGCAAGATCTCAAGACTCGTCCCATAGTCACGGCCGACCGTAATCTGCCGCAGATGGAGCGTGTGATCCGGATCGACCACGACAGCCCGAAGCCCTTCGGAACGAAACAGCAAGGCGTTCACGGGCACCTGCAGGCGAGCGCCGCTTACCTTAACCTCCAGGTGCACCTGCGCGTAGCCGCCAGGAAGAAGCGCGCCATTATGATTGGGCACATCGACTTCGGTGAGCAAAGTCCGTGTTGAAGTGTCGATGGCTTCGGCAGTGCGCACGACCTTGCCCTCGAACCTCTGCCCTGGATACTGCGTCAGCTCGAGAAACGCGCCGAGACCGGCATGAACCGAGGGCGCGGCCGTCTCTGGAACACTCAAATAAACGCGGATGGGGTCGGTCTGCGCCAGGAAGAAGAGCTGCTGCGACGAACCGCCATTCCCGGCATTGATCAAATTGCCGATGTCCACGTTGCGCCGCGTGATGACGCCGCTGAAAGGCGCATAGATGTGCTTGAAGGACTCCAGCTCTTCCAGGCGGCGCACGTTAGCCTCGGAAGACTGCACGATCGCTTTCTTGGCCTCCAGATCGCCCATCGCGTTATCCACTTCCTGCTTGCTCACGCCGTCGGTCTTGATGAGTTCGGTGTAGCGCGTGGCGGTGATTTCGGACAAATGAGCATTGGCCTTGGCGGTGTTGAGATCGGCGCGCGCTTGTGAGAGCTGCTGATCGACCTCGGGCGTGTCGATGTCCGCAAGCAGTTCCCCCTGGCGAACCCGGCTACCGATGTCGTGATACCACTTTTTCAGATAGCCGCTAGTGCGGGCGTAAATGGGTGATTCCACATAGGCTTGCATGGTTCCGGGAAGGACGAGATCCTCCCGGGAGGCTTCCGTCGCAGGATGAATCACGGCGACTGTGGGAATCGCCAGCGTCTCTGTCTCTTTGGCCAAGGCTTCGTATTGCGCGCGGCGCTGGAACAGCGTGAACCCGCCAAACAGAACCAGCAGAATCACCAGAAAGAAGAGAACCGTGAAAACCCGCCTGCCGCTTGTTGGGCGCTGTTCTTGATATTCAGAATCCATCGAAACTCCGCCTCCCATCATCACGCAAACTCCAGTCAACTTCCATACCGAAGAATCTCAAGACGTGGCCAGGTCCAGCGACGCCTCACCCCCAGCTCTCCGCTGGCGGCGCCCGTGAATCATGGAGAAAACGCACGGCACAAAAAAGAGCGTCGCGAAAGTGGCAAAGATCAATCCGCCAATCACGGCGCGTCCCAGAGGAGCGTTTTGCTCGCCGCCCTCGCCGAGGCCCAAGGCCATGGGCACCATGCCGATGATCATGGCCAGAGCGGTCATCAGCACCGGGCGGATGCGCACGAAACCTGCTTCCAGAGCCGCTTCCCGCGCGCCCTTGCCTTCGTCTAATTGTTCCCGCGCGAAGGACACCAGGAGGATGCTGTTGGCCGTGGCCACGCCCATGCACATGATCGCGCCCGTGAGAGAAGGAACATTCAGCGTCGTGTGGGTAAGCAGCAGCATCCAGCAAATGCCCGCCAGAGCGCCCGGCAAAGCGGTAATGATGATGAAAGGATCCAGCCAGGACTGAAAATTGACGACGATCAGCAAGTAAGCAAGAACGATGGCGCCAAGCAGGCCGAAGCCCAAGCCGGTGAACGAACTCTTCATGGTTTCCACCTGGCCGCGAATGACGATGTGGCTGCCCTGGGGCAAGCCATTTTTTTCGATGTTCGCGACGCGCTTTTCCACTTGATCGGCAACGCTGCCGAGGTCGCGGCCGTCGACCGCCGCATAAACGTTAATCATGGGCTGCGAGCTGTAATGAGAAAGTTCCGCAGGGCGCGCCGTCGTGTGGGTTTGCACGAGATTCCCAAGAATTTGCGGCTTGGCTCCGGGAGCGCTTCCGCTGATGGGTGTATTCTGCAGTGCCTGGTAAGAGTCCACACGGTATTGTGGCTCCTGGACCGCGACGGAGTATTCCACCCCATTTTTCGGATCCAGCCAGAACGCCGGCGAGGTCTGAAAACTGGAACTCAGGGAAACCAGAACGTTTTGCGCGACATCGCGCGACTGCATGCCCACGGATTGGGCGCGCGCGCGGTCGATCTCCATAAACAGCGCGGGGTTGTCGAAGGCTTGTTGCACGTGCACATCCACGGCTCCGGGGATGTGGCGAACCTGGCTGGCCAGTTTTTCCCCAACAAGGTAGTTCGCTTGCTGGTTCATGCCCCTGATTTCCACGTCGATGGGCGCGGGTGTGCCAAAATTCAGAATTTGCGTGACGATATCCGCCGGCTGGAAGAAAAACTGTACGCCGGGGAAAATCTGCGGCAGCCTTTGCCGCAAATCATTGATGTACGATGCCGTGGATTTGCCGCGTTCCTCTTTTAATTGGACGAGTATTTCGGCGTCGGACGTTCCGATGGTCCCGGAGTTGCTGTACGACAAATTGATGCCGCTGTACGGCACACCGATATTGTCCAGAACTGTGGTGATTTCTTTTTTCGGGATGGTTTCGCGGATGACCCCATTGACTTGGTCGGCAAGCCGCGCGGTCTCTTCGATGCGCAGGCCGGTGCGGGCGCGCATGTGCAGCCGGATCTGACCGGCATCGACTTTGGGAAAGAAATCGCGGCCGAGAACGAGAGCAATCAGGAGAGACAAGGCGCAGAATCCCAGGAAGGCAACGGTGAAAAGCCGCGGAAAGTGCAGAGCCGTGTGCAGCGCGTTCCTGTAGCCTTCGCGGAATCGCTCAAATCTTCTCTCGAAGCCTTGCTGATAGCGGCGGAAGAAACCCATCTTCTCCCCCGCGTGCTCGTCGGCGTGATAGTCATCCTCGGAGCTCAACAGATACATGGCCAGGGTCGGAACAATGGTGCGCGACCACATGTACGAAGCCAGCATCGCGAAGCTCACCGCCTCCGCAAGCGGCACGAACAAGAATTTGGCCACACCGGAAAGGAAAAACATGGGAATGAATACGATGCAAATGCACAGTGTGGAGACAAAAGCCGGCACGGCAATCTGCTGCGCGCCGTCGAGAATCGCCTGGACCGTTTCCTTGCCCATGGCCAGGTTGCGATTGATGTTTTCGATTTCCACGGTCGCGTCATCCACCAGGATGCCGACGGCCAGAGCCAGGCCGCCCAGAGTCATGATGTTGATGGTCTCGCCCAGAGCGCTGAGACAAAGAATGCTCACAAGAATGGACAAGGGAATGGAGACGGCAATGATCAAGGTGCTCTTCCAGTTGCCAAGGAAGAGCAAAATCATGATGGCAGTGAGGCAGGCGGCGATCAGCGCTTCACGCAACACGCCTTGGATGGATGCGCGGACATAAAGCGACTGATCAAAGAACATGTTCACGCGTAAATCTTTGGGAAACGACCCCTTGTTGTACTCGAGCATCTGCTTTACGCGGTCAACGATGTCAATCGTAGATGCAGCGCCAGTCTTGTAAATGCTCATGAGCACGCCACGCTGGCCGTTGGCAAGAACGACGTTGGTCTGCGGTGAGAAGCCATCGCGGACGTGCGCCACGTCTTTCATGTAAATGGTCGCCCCATTCACGGTTTTGACGGGCAGGTCGTTCAGTTCCTGAATGGTCTGCGGGCTGCCATTCATTTCGACGGTGTATTCAAGGGGACCGAGTTTGGCAGTGCCCGTGGGAAGAATCAGATTCTGCGCGTTTACCGCGTTTACGATGTCAACAGCGGAAAGCCCTTTGGACTGCAGGGCGGTCGAATCGATATCCACACTGACAACGCGCTGTTTGCCGCCGTAGGGAAACGGGGTGGCAGCTCCGGGTACGGTAGCCAGCTCGGTGCGGATGAAGTAGTTGCCGAAATCGAAGAGCTGCTGCTCGCTCATGGTATCGCTGGTGAGTCCGATCTGAATCACGGGCACTGTGGAGGCCGAATAGATGATCACCAGCGGCGGCGTCGTTCCCGGCGGAAGGAATCGCAGGAAGGTTTGCGAGATGGCGGCCGTTTGCGCAAGCGCTGTCTGTATATTTGCTCCTGGTTGAAAGAAAACTTTGATGACCGCGATGCCGTTCAGCGATTGTGACTCAATGTGCTCAACGTCGTTCACCAGCGTGGTGACGCCACGCTCGACGTTCGAGGTAATGCGTTGTTCCATTTCCTGGGGTTGAAGACCGTTGTAAGTCCAGACCAGGCTTATCACCGGGATGTTGATTTCGGGGAAGATGTCGGTGGGCGTGCGCTGAAGCACCACGGGCGTCAGCAGAATAATGACGAGCGCCATCACCACAAACGTGTATGGCCTGCGCAGCGCTAATCGGACAATCCACATATCTCTCTTCTATCCCCAGGTGCTGACTTCACCGACGCCGGGGCGGCCATTTCCGCAGCCGGTCCAAGGTATGATTTCAAGTTAGATTCCCCTCGGCAATCCTTTGGGTACGTGGCTTTCGCTAATGGGGCCCATCAAAAAAATGTATGCTTCAGCCCCAGAGTTGACAAACTTCCAGAATCATTTCCGGGTCATTTACTACGGCCAGCAGACTGCGGTCTAACTCCTTGGAGCTAAATTCTTTAGAGGCATGGGGACTCGCCGGTTCGCATCAACCCATTTGATGCCGCCATTCTGGCACCGGGCACATCCACGGCTCCATCCAATTTGGCAGTGGATTCGCTCCGGGTGCCGACAAATCCAGGCGGAATGCGGTCGTTCCTATCTGGGAAAACACCGCATCGCTCCGAATGAGAGCTTGGCGAAGAAAATGGTACAGTTACACGGTGCTTACGCTCGTTGCCACGCTTGCAGCCTTGCTCTTTTCGCAGATAGCGACCGCCCCCAAAACGATCTCCTTTCCAACCGAGGATGGCGGACTTGTCTACGCTGATGTGTACGGAACGGGCGACCGATGTATCGTGCTGGCCCACGGGGGCCGTTTCAATAAAGTGAGTTGGGCCAGGCAGGCTGAAACGCTCGCGGCGGCGGGATTTCAAGTCTTGGCGCTGGATTTCCGCGGCTACGGTAAGTCCCGTGGTCCGGGCGACTCCGAGCCTATGGACTCGCCGCTCCACTTGGATGTATTGGCAGCAGTTCGTTATCTCCGAAAGAATGGGGCGAAGAGCGTCTCCATCGTGGGCGGCAGCATGGGAGGAGGGGCCGCCGGCGATGCATCCATCGCTTCCCAGCCAGGCGAGATTGATCGCTTGGTATTTCTCGGCGCAGCTCCGAATGGCCCAGCCGACAAGCTCAAATCAGCGACTCTATACATCGTGGCACGCGATGACGCCAACGCGGATGGACCGCGCCTCCCCTGGATTCGGAAACAGTACCAGAAATCTCCCCAGCCCAAGGAACTGATTGTTCTCGATGGCTCGGCGCATGCTCAGTTTCTGTTCCAAACGGACCAAAGTGAGCGCATAATGCGCGAAATCCTGCGCTTCCTCTCTGCGAAGCCAACGACTCCGTAGTTTCTGAATGAGTTAGAAATTTGCCGAAGGGCGCAAGCTGCCAGCGGATGCCAGGCTATTTGTGCGTCATGGTGAACACGCCGTCCCAAGCCGCGGGCGGCTCTTCGAAGAGATACTCCTGGCACCGCTTCCAATAAGTTCGTGAGGGGCCATCATCGTGCCATTTGTCGAGAATCCGCTGAAATGCTTCCTGCGCTGCTGGCCATTGGCGTTGGCAGTAGAGCGCGCGAGCCTGCCGGAAAAGTTGGACGCGAGAGCGAACTTCTTCTGGGCTACCGTACACCGTGCTTTCGCGAACGCGGCCGATGAGTTCGCAGATGGTGACCGGCTGGAGCTTGCCTTTAACGCGAATCAGATCGAGTTCGCGAAAGACGAAACGATCGTTCTTGGCCGCCTCATACGTAGATTCGTTCACAATGATGTGCGTGCCGTAGTCCTTGTTGAGACCTTCGAGGCGCGAGGACAGATTCACGGCGTCGCCCAGAGCGGTATACCCATAACGGAGCGCCGAGCCCATATTGCCCACGCTGGCCATGCCCGTGTTCAGGCCGATGCCGATGTCCAGATGCGGTTTGCCCTCGGCTTCCCACTTCTTTTGCAGCTCGCGGACGCGGTCCATCATTTTGAGCGCGGTGTTGCAAGCCTTTGCGGCATGGCCGGGCTCTTCAAAGGGCGCGCCCCAGAAGGCCATCACAGCGTCGCCGATGTACTTATCAAGTGTTCCCTGATGATCGAAAACCAGGCTGGTCATGTCGGAAAGATATTGATTTAGGAAGAGCGCCAACTCCTGGGCGTCCAGCTTTTCGGAAATCGTGGTGAAGCCCCGGATGTCGCTGAACATGACGGTAATCTCAGTTTTCTTTGGGTCTACGAGGCGCGGATTGACGAGCAGGCGGCGTACAACTTCAGGGCTAAGGTATTGACCGAAGGCGCTGCGCACGCGGCGCTTCTCTTTCTCTTCAAAGAGCGAGCGGTACAGAGAAACGAGGAGCACGTTGGAGCCAAGCGTCACAGCAGGCACGGCGAAATTGAGCCACCAGCCATGCAGAAAAGCCCAATAGTCCACAGCAACCAGAGGCACGAACAAGAAGGCAGCAAACCACATCCAGCGGGGCGAAACAAGCGCCATCCAAATTCCCAAAGGAATTCCAAAAGCGAAGATCAATAGTACGTCGATGGCC
Source organism: Acidobacteriota bacterium (assembly GCA_003223295.1). Lineage (GTDB taxonomy): Bacteria > Acidobacteriota > Terriglobia > Acidiferrales > UBA7541 > Acidiferrum. The sequence continues at coordinate 13,401 of QHYM01000031.1, forward strand.
GCCTGTTTTGCGCCCCTCTTCAAGAAACGATCGTTCACGATGTTGTCGATGACGTTGGCATGGATTTCCACGCCGGGGAAATTAGTGCCGCCGAAGGGGGTTGCGCGGAGGTCACCTATGCCCGTTGCCGTCGCGCCGATGAGAACCAGTTTCCCCTGGAATGTTCCCGGCGCGAATCTTCTCTGAAGAACATCTACGATCGAGTAATGGGGAAAAGTTCCCCACGGTCCCTGGTAGTTGATGAGCAATTGGCCGCGGCCATCTGGAAAGATCGCCGCCTTGGTGCCGAGAGAAATTTTCCAAATTCCCGCTGGCCCGTAAAACAAATTGGTGTCCTGGGCTTCGTGGCCAATCAGGGCCCGAGCGGCCACAAGGTCTAGCGATGAATAGAGATCCCACTCTTCGGGATTCTGCGACCGTCCGTAGGGAAGTACGAGTGTGGCGCGGCGCACCACGCCATCATTGTCGGGAGGGGCGTTGAAAAAACCGGTCCAGGAGGTGTCGCCTTGCAATGCGGACGTCAACGCGTCCAGGTTCGCTTCGGCGCCGCGCGGCAACAATTTTGCTCCAAAAAAATCTCCCATCAAGTTCAGCTTGTCTTGTTTCCCGGACTCCGGGCGCATCGGGTGCGCCGGTGGAAAGGCGAAAAACGCGATCTGGTCCGCGTAGGCATCCAGAGTGGAATCGGACAGTCCCTGAAGGTCCGCGGGCGTGAACAGGAAGTAGTTGCCAAGGATGACGGGGCCGAAGCGCCGGATGGCCGCCGCAAACTTGGTGTCGGCATCGTATTCGGCGGCAAGACGATTTACTTCAGCGATGACTCGGGGATCGACTTTCTCACTGTTCTGCTGGCGGTTTTGCAGCGAAGCGGCAAGTGCGCGGAGTGGGGCGGCGGTTTGATCCGGCTTGCTGAAGGTTACGTCAAACGCGGCGACCACCGCGCCGTCCTCATGAAGCGCATCCAGCAATTTCGCGAAATAAGTCCGCGAGAAGGGCCACCGCCCGAGAACTTCCTGCGCCTTCTGGTCGATATCCACGATTGCGATGCGCGAGTCCGGGTGCGCGAATCCAGCGGGCCGGTAACGAAAACGTGTATCCAGCGTGTCGAGTTCCAGCCGTTGCGCCAACTCGGAGAGAGGAGTCTTCTTTTCCTGAAGAAAAACCAGGTAGTAGATGCTGAGGGCAAAGAGCGTGATGCACAGGGTAAGAAGGAACGAGACGCGGTGACGCCACCACGATTGCAGCAGTTCGTAGAGGCTGAACAAGCCCCGCCTTTGCCAGAACCCTTCTGACGGAGCTGCCATCGCGTTCGAACGCTACTCGCGGAAAATAAAATTCAGCTTCACGCCGGACACTTCAATCAAGTCGCCGTCGTTCAGCCGCGTGGGGCCGCCAATGGGCCGGCCATTGACCGAAGGAACTTTGTCGCCGGGGCCGAGGAAGTAACCGTCATCGCGCTGGTTGATCTGCGCCGCCATTTGCGGTTTGAACCAGCCCTTCAGCTGGACAGTGGCCATGGCCGACTTGCCGATGACCGTGAGCCTGTTGGTCAGAATGTATTCTTTCTGGTCCGTGTTTCCACCGAGCACCATGAGCGTTGCCACTTTCACGCGCGTGGAGGCGAATTGCATGGATTCACCCATGGCCGCGGCCTGTTGCAGCATCTGACGCCGCTCCTTGGTGTCCAGAACCATCGTTTCGTTGATGCGCGGCGCCGCGGCCTTGCGCCCGGACTGCCACGGCACGGGCGCATCGCCGCTGGTATCCACTTTGATGATGTGCTTCCCGATGTGAACTTTGTCTCCGTCATGCAAAGTGGCGCGCTCGACGCGCAGATCGTTGACGAATGTGCCGTTAAGGCTGTTGAGATCCTCAATGACCATTCGCCCCGCCTCGAAGTAAATCTTTGCGTGGTAGCTGGAGACGGCTAGATTGTCCACGGACAGATCGTTGTCCGGGGCGCGCCCAATAGTCACGGGGCGGCTTCCCACCGGCACCTCTCTTACGAGTTTGTTATCAAACATGAGGCTGAGCTTTGGCATTTCCCGTCCCTCCAGCATTGCCATTGTTGCTTTGGTTCTTCCGCGCCCCACGGCGCAACCACGAAAACCATCCCATCGAATCCTTGAGCATCCGCGCAATCACCACGGTGATGTTGTCCGGGCCGCCACGCTCATTGGCGAGGCCCACCAGTTCTTCCGCTCCGCGAACAGGATCCGTTTCTGCCTGAAGCACGCCGGCAATCTCCGGCTCCGTAACCACGCGCGTCAATCCATCCGAGCACAGCAGCAAGACGTCCCGCGGAAAGAGGACGTGCTCCTCGGCATCCACTTCGATCTCCGGCTGCGCCCCAAGAGCACGCAACAAGACGCTTTGCATATCGCTTTCTTCCGCTTCCGCTGCGGTTAACACGCCTTGCCGCACTTGTTCCGCAACCAGGGAGTGGTCGCGCGTGAGCTGCAGCAGCGAACCTCCGCGCAACAGATAGGCGCGGCTATCGCCGACGTGCGCGATGCTGAGCTTTGAGCCGTCAATCCACGCCGCTGTCAAAGTCGCTCCCATGCCGCGCTGCTCCGGATGCTCTTCGGCGGATTTGCAAATATTCCTGTTGGCCAAGTGCAACGCCGTGGAAAGACGCTTGGTCTCTGCGCTCCAACCGGGCTGCACTTGCCCGAGCACTTTAGCTGCAGGATTAGCCTCCGCATCCAGACAATGCTTCACCACAGTTTCCACGGCCAAAGCGCTGGCGATTTCGCCGTGCGCTTCGCCGCCCATTCCATCGGCGAGCACGTAGAGGTTCAGCGGCGTAACGATGCGGAAGCAATCCTCGTTGTTCGAACGCACGCGACCAACGTCGGTCACGCCGCCACACACAATTTGCACACTTGCTCCGGTCGCCTGCTTGAATTCACACCCGTACCTCTGTGGCTGTTCCCACGCTAGCACACCCAAAGGGCTGCGAAAGGCTTTGAACCCTACTAATTACTCGCATTTACGCCACACTCGGACACCCGGAAATTGCCCTGTTTTGTGTGACTTAAGAGGCTTACCCGCTGGTAAGTAGCACTGCCCGACGGCTGCTTGTAACTCATTCGAATCTCCCCGGCTCGCGAAGTCAGGAAGCTGCCATTTTCTTTAGTATTCTTTGAAAGGGTTACTCGGCCATGTTCACTTTTCTCCTCGGACCATTCCTTGCGGTACTGCCCAAGAGGTGGCGCCGGTCGCTGCCGGTTCTCAAGTCCGTGAAATGGCGTACGCCCTCCATCCTGAGCGGATTTGGCGAGTCCCTGCTTGCGCTCGTAGCCATGATGTATTGGTATTCGTATTCAATGACGACCTGGGTCTCTCAGGGATTGGACGCGGCCCTTTCCGGGAAGATGGGCCCGGGCGTGACGGACCACGACATTGGAATCATGAGTTTATTCATCTTCGCAACACACCCTATAACCTGGCTGATTGCGTTCATCGGCGTGGAAGGCAGCGTAAGGCTTGTGGGTGCGGCATTTGCGGAGAACGATCTTGGGATTCTCCCGCTTTTCCTGCTGGACAAGATTCTTCGGAAAATCACGGGACAAAGCGGCCCGAGCGCTGCGCAAGAGCGTGGCTATACAGAAGGGAATTTGGCCTCTTATGTCGGAGCGATCCGAGAAAAAGTTCGGGTCTCGAAAACTTCCGCCGTTCCGGATGAACTGTGCATCACCAAGGAAGGCGCGGAGGAATTCCTGGAAGTGCGCGCCTGCCGGAGGAAGCCGGATTGGACGCCTCCCCGGACGGTGCGTTATCAGGATACGTTTTACCGGTTAGAAGAATGCTCCAATGGTTGGGGAGCGCGTCCCTTCCGCTACCGTTTACGGCGGCTGCCTGCGGGGGTCATGGGAAGAACCGTGCTGGTGTATTTGCCGGAGCAAGAGCCGGTGCTCGCGGAACAGTAATCCACGAAGAGTTGTTTTCTCAGTTGCACAAGCCTTTCATAGCCACGCGCTTCTCCACTACAATCCCACGCATGCCTGCCCGCCGCCAATTATCCTTAGCCGCCTGCATGATCGTCGGCGTTTTCGCGCCGCCTTGGGCGGTACAGCAGACGCCTCCCGCCCCTCCCTCTCCGACCGCGGCGCGCATCTTGCTCCTGCCGCGGCGAATCGTTTCCGGTGAACGGGCAACGCTTGCTGTGCTGGACGTGAATGGAAGGCTCACGCCGGGAGTCACCGTCACTTTTTCCAACGGGGACCGCCTCAAGACGGACGCCACGGGCCGGGCGCTTTTTGTGGCGCCGCTGAATCCCGGGGTAATTTATGGTTCGATTGAAGGCCGACCAGGACGCGTGTCCACGATCGCTTTGAAGTTTTTGGCAAAGGATTCTGCGGCGACGCCGACGCCAACCAAATCACGATCGCGGACCACGGCGCTCTGGTATTGGCATCTTCGCCCGTTTCGCTGGTGGTTCTTCCGCCGATGGAACTGGGTCCAGGGCCAGCCACCGTTGCCATCTCCTGCGCAAAACGCGACGCACCACAGTTCTCCGCCACGTTCGTCGCGCTCGAGCTGAAAGCGGATTCCGGGCCTCTGAAGCGCGGCGAGCATCGCACGCTGACCGTGCGCGTGCGCGGCACGGAGGAAAAGATCTCCCTGGAAGCGCGCAACCTCGCTCCGGACATCGCGGACCTAGTAGGAGGCAGTCCCGTGCGGCGTCTGAGCGCAGGCGGCGAGGAAACCAACGCCGCGCAGTTCGAGGTCATTGGGAAGAAGTACGGAACCTTTCTCATCTCCATCCGTATGGTGCCCACGCTCGGCCGGCCGCGGTAGCGCCGGGGATTCCGCGGCCCGCGCCTTTAAGGGTTGGCCCCCGGCCCTTCCCCGTGATGATCCACCAGCAAATTCAAGGCTTTCCCTTATACGGAATCTTGTGACGCCGGGTCTTTATATAGAGCGGGAAGGAGCATTGTTCGGTGATGAAAATCGACACCAGTTTTGCGAGCAGCGTGATTGAAAGAATCCTCGAACTCTCGGCGGAAGCGCAAATCGCAAGACTGTAAAGGACTCTCCGGAGTTTCACCATCTCACTGGAGCAATAGCCGCCTATGGCAAAGCACTTGCGCTCCTAACCACAGCGGACCCGCGGGAAGAATTCTACACAATACTCGGTGGGCCAAGTTGGGCTGAGTCCGTTTCCGTAGAGACGCATTAGGGAAAGAGCGAAACAATCATGTGGCGCAAGAATTGTCCCGTCTGCCGGCAACCGCTGGCGAAGAAACATCCCACGGAGACCGTTAATTGTCCTTGCGGCAAGTATGTTTGGAAGGGCTAGGATTAAAGGAACACTGATTGGATAAGAGCAAAGTCAGCCGCAAAAATGGAGAAGAATAGAGGCAGCAAAACCCTCACCCCCATTCGCAAAACAAGTGGACCGGAGTTCTAAATAGCACCCAAGAGAACAGCAGCGACGGGAGTGCTTGGTCAGGCGGATTTCTTGGCGCTGGCCGCTGCGGCTTCGGCGGAGAGGGGAAGCACCGCCTGGCGGTCCTCGAGAGCGGCTTCAGATCGTTCCCCGCCGAGCATGCCTTCCAAGGTGTCCTGAGCTTTGTCGAGCCGCTTCTCACTCTCGCTGTAACAGATCTGCGCGTTTTTCAGGTGCGTGCCCAGCCTTCCAAACATCTGTGTGAAGTTCTCCAGGTGCTTTTGCATCCCCGCGAGGCTGGCTTGCAGGCGCTTGGCATTTTCTTCAATCTGCATGCCCTGCAAACCCATAAGGATCACCTGCAAGTGCGCGTACAGCGTATTCGGGGATACGGCAATCACGTTTTTGCTGCGGCAATATTCGTCCAGCGGTTGGCCCTTGGCATCCGCAGTCATCAAGAGTTCGTAGTAGACATTTTCGCTGGGCACGAACATCAGGGCAATGCCAAGCGTTCCTTCATTCGGCAGAATGTATTTTTTGGCGATGGAGCCCGCGTGGCCCTTCACCGCGACCGCAAAGGCCCGGCGGGCTTCGTCTGTTTGCGAAGAGGCTTGCGGTGGTTTCTGTTCCGTCGTCCTGTGTTCATTCATGCGGCGAAAGGCGTCGAGAGGGAATTTCGAATCGATGGGCAGCAGTTTGTCCCGCAGCAAGATCACCGCATCGGCCACTTCCCCGCTGGTGAAGCGGAATTGCCGCTGGTAGCGCTCCTTTGGAAGCGCGTCCTCCAGGAGTCTCTCGAGCGCTACTTCGCCGAGCGAGCCGCGCGATTTTGCTCCGCCGAGGATATTCTGAAGCGTTTGCGCCGTCTGCGACATTTGTTGCCCCGCCTGTTGCACGGCGCCGAGTTGCTGCTGAATTTGGCCGAGCGTTTCCCGGGAATTCTTGAGTTCACCGGTCATCGCCGATTGTGCCTGAGCCGCGATGGTGGCGGAGTCGGTGATGCCTTTTTGCAGCGCGCCCGTCACGCCCTCGAGGCTCGTGGTCACACTCTGGCTGAGCTGCCCGAGCTGCTGGCTGAAATTCTGGGTCTGTCCGGTCAGCGTCTGCAGATCACGCTGCAACTGTTCCGTGCGCGCGCGCGCTTCTTGCTCTTTTTTGCGCCCTTGCGCGCCTTGCACCAGTAGCCAAACAGCCAGGAAAAGGACAACCGCCACTACACCCACTAAAAGGATATTCATTCGTTCTCCCATTCGATCGCGGGAAACGGTCGTACTACTTTAGCAGAGGTCGAAAGTCGAAGGGTGAAAGTCGAGAAGGGAAACGAGCAAGGCCGCTCGGAAAGACGCACCGTGGAGCCCTGAAAAGCCTTGGAAATTAAGAAGGCCCCGCTAGCCAGGACCTTTTTTCAACATGCAACGTCCAACTTTAACTTTTGACTTTTCTTACCAGCTGACCTTCAGCGCAAACTGGAATTGCCGCGCATCGTAGGAAGCAGTCGGCTGGCCTGCGGTGCACGTCGCGCCGGCGAGCGGGTCGCAGACCTGGTTAACAGCGGCGACGTTCAGGCGGTTGAAGAGATTGAACGAGTCGGCGATGAGATCGAGCTTAAAACGCTCACCGAAGGGGATGCGCTTCGAGAGACGCATGTCCCACTGGAAGTAGTTGGGCATAACGAAGCGGTTCCTGCCAAGGTCCCCGTTGCAACCCGCGGGAGGCGCAACGAATGGAACCGTGAAGGTGGCCCCGCTGTTGTCCAGGCAGTTGTTGGCGGGAACAAAGACCACGCCCGGGATAAATGCCGAAGTGGTGCCGCTGCCGCTTCCGATGGATGGACGAGCCTGGGACGCGCCAAGGTCCAATCGCGTGTCCTCGCCGGTGATGACATTGAAGGGCCGGCCGGAAGAGAACTCGATGATGGGAGAGAGTGTGAAGTCACCCAAGAACTTTTTGAAGAAACCATCGCCGGACTTTGCGCCGAGGGACTGGAAGACGGCGCTGGTCACCCAGCGGTGGCGTTGATCGTTGACGGAATTGGCGCGCTCAAGTCTTGGGAAGCGGCTGTCTTGCGGCTCGAGCGGAGACTGCAGGTCAGTTGAGTCGTCGATGGAATGAGAGTAGGTGTAGCTGGAGAGCAGCTCGAAGCCCCTGGAGAAGCGCTTCGAGAGATTGAAAGTCAAAGCGTTGTAAATCGAGTTGCCGTCGGAGCGCTGTGCATCCACGCTATTCCACGGAACGGGAACGCCGAAGCCGACGGGATAGCCGGCCG
>QHYM01000032.1:0-13550 GCA_003223295.1 Acidobacteriota bacterium
CCCTGACCGTTCACCCTCGCGCAGTGCGGCTAAGCCGTTCTCCTCGAACCCGCGAATCCAATACTCGACGGTTCTCGGTGCGTCTCCCAACAGCGCCGCCACTTCCGGACACGTCATACCATGAGCCACCAGCAGCACGCCGTGAAGCCGGTGGTCATAGCGTGATTCCTCGGTTCGTCGAATCTCATCTTGTAATCCCAGAATGATGGTTGCGGAGTCCGCAATCGTAAGTGGTTTCATTCCACTAGAAGAACATACATAGATCTAATGCGCAATTACTTATGACGCTGTGTTTAGCAAGGAGTCAAGAATGCAGTAATATGCAGCGAACGGGTATGGCGGAGAGGGTGGGATTCGAACCCACGGTACGGTTTCCCGCACGCTCGCTTTCGAGGCGAGTACTTTAAACCGCTCAGTCACCTCTCCGCATTGGTTGCAACTTCCATCCTAGCAGAGGCTTCGATTTTTCGGCAATGCACCGCCGGATTGTGCTTTTCTCCTGCGCTGCTAGCGGCGTTCCGCGAAGAACGACTGGATCACCGCGGCACATTCGGCGGCGAGAACCCCGGCCGTAATCTCGACCTGATGGTTGAGACGGGGGTTGGAAAGAATTTGGAAGCAGGTACGTGCGGCGCCACCTTTGGGATCATCAGCGCCGTAAACAAGTCGCGGAATGCGCGCCTGAATCATCGCGCCCGCGCACATGCTGCACGGTTCCACGGTGACATAAAGAGCCGCGCCCGCAAGCCGGTAGTTGTCCAGGACGCGCGCGGCTTCGCGAAGAACGATCATTTCGGCGTGGGCCGTAGGGTCGCAATCACGGATGGTGCGGTTGCCGGCCCGCGCGAGGATCCTGCCATCCAACACGATCACGGCGCCGATTGGAACTTCACCAGCAACAGCCGCTGAGCTGGCTTCGGCCAGTGCTTCCTGCATAAAGGCAATATCGGAATCTGTCATCGAAGTGAGAATACCATGCAGGACGAGGAAGTTATGAGTACCACAGGAAGGAATCACGCAGCAGATTGCTTGACAATTGAGGGCCGGGGAAACAAACTACATGCTATGAGGGAGCTTCTCGAACGGTTATTTCAAATCGATTTCATCAAGGGCCTCGCCGTCACCTTTCGGATGCAGAATCCTAAGGAAATTGTCACCGAGCAGTATCCGCTGGAGCGGCCGATGGTGGCAGAGCGCTACCGCGGCGCGCCCCGCCTTAATAACAATCCGGAAACCGGCGAAACGCTGTGCATTGGCTGTAATTTGTGCGCGTTGGCGTGCCCGGAGAACTTGATTGTCGTCGGATGGTCCAGAGACGATGCCACCCGCAGAAAAGTGCTGACGCACTTCACCTATGACACTTCGCGCTGCATGTTCTGCGGCCTGTGCGAAGATGCATGCCCCACGGACGCCCTGGAATTGACGCAGGATTTCGAGATGGCTTACTACACTCGCGAAGGCGCCATCTGGGACCGCCACCGCCTGGAGCAGGGGCCTACACCCGCGCGCTATACCCGTTAAAGACATTGCATGGAACTTCGCAAAGATCCCATCACTCAAAGCTGGGTCATCCTGGGACAAAGAGAAGTCGTTGCGGAGACCGCCGAGCAGTGCCCGCTCGAGCCCGCAATGATCGACAAAATTCCTGCGATCCTGACCTGGCCTGCAGCGGGGCCCTGGCAGGTTCGAGCAATTCCGCACCCTGAGCCTCTGTATCACGTCGAGGGCGATCCTGGGCGATTAGCTGAAGGAATGTACGACAAGATGGGCGCGCTCGGCGCCCATGAGGTTGTCGTGGAGACGCCCCAGCACGATCGGCGATTATCTCAGTTCAGTGACGAAGAAATGGATCGCGTACTTTGGGTGTGGGCCTCGCGTATCGCCGACTTAAAAAAGGATAAGCGTTTCAAGTACGTTAGCGTCTTCAAGAACCAGGGCGCGTTGGCCGGCGAAGAGTGGCCCCACGCCCATTCCCAGGTAACCGCGACCATCTTTGTGCCTCGCCGCATTAAATACGAGTTGAGCTCTTCGCATGAATGGTTTAAGGACAAGGAGCGGTGTATCTTCTGCGACATGGTGCGCCAGGAAGAGAAGCAGGGGAAGCGCATTGTTGACGTGCAGGGGGATTATTATGCGCTATGTCCCTACGCCTCACGCGTGCCGTACGAGATTTGGTTGCTGCACCGGCGTCACAATCATACGTTCGAACAGCCGCGGCCCGGCTCCAACCGCCGGCAATTGGCGGCGCTGCTCGGAAGGACTTTGCGCCGGCTGGAAAAAGTTGCGCCAGCCTTTCACTTAGTGCTGCACACCTCGCCGAGCACGATGAACAAGAAAGGCGAAATGGCAGGCTATTGGAAGACGCTTGCGGACGACTACCACTGGCACATCGAAATCCTGCCGATCCTGGAAAAACGCAGCAAGTCCTATAGCATCAAAGAAGTCTACTTCAATGCCGAACTGCCCGAGCAGGCGGCGTCGAACTTGCGCGCGCTGGATCCCAATTCATGAAACGCTTCCGTCCCATCCAGAGCGAAAGGGGCGGCATCCTAATCAAGATGATTGTTTTACTGTTCCTCATGACTTTTTTCCTAGCTCTGTATTTCGTGCGGCATCCCATCTTCCGTTTTATGGCGGAATCGTGGGTCGTCGAAGATCCGCTTGATAAGGCGGATGCCTTGATTGTTTTGAGCGACGATAATTTCTATGCGGACCGCGCCACGCGTGCGGCCGAATTGTTTAGGGAAGGGAAAGCGCCTCTCGTAGTGGCGAGCGGAAGAAGGTTGCGCCCCAGTGCCGGGGTCGCAGAATTAATGGAACACGATTTGGTGGAGCGCGGCGTTCCCAAGGGCAAGATTCTGCGGTTTGCGTTGGACGGTGACAGCACCAGGGATGAGGCGGAAGCCCTTGCGAAGCTCGCCAAAACCAAGAAATGGCATAGCGCCATTATAGTTACCTCGAATTATCACACTCGGCGTGCACGCTACATCTTCCGCCACGTTTTTCCACAGGGTATGGAGACACGTGTTGCAAGCGCCCGCGATGGCGACTTTGATCCGGAGAACTGGTGGGAGAAACGCAAGTCCGCAAAGGTGTTTATGCGCGAGATTGTCGGGATGGCGGAAACGATTTGGGAGTTCCGCTATGGCACAGGGTCTTCTAGCACCACTCAAGGAATAGTAGAGTTGGGAGGACTAACTCCACAATCCTTGGTGTAGCTGTTTAGGAAACACACTACATTTGCTGTCTGCCATTCTTGTTTACAGTCACTAAGTACTGTAATATGTTCACGCTTCTGAGTCGCGGCTTCCCGACCAGCCCTGCGATGAGCGACTTCGAAAATCCAATTTTCGACGTCGAGGTGTCCGATGTGGAAAAAAGATGATGTAAAGTCTCAAGCAGTTGCAGAGAATTCCCCTGCGGGGTTTGGAACTTCTCCAAGCGCTGATTCCTCAAATTCACTTTCCGGTTCGGCGCGCGCTGCCGCGAGCATCAGCCAGGGAATCAGAATCAAAGGCGAAGTGACCGGAACCGAAGATCTTTTCGTCGACGGTTTTGTCGAAGGAAAACTGAACCTCACCGCAAACTCTTGTTTGACGGTCGGGCCGAACGGCAATGTGAAAGCCGACCTCGTTGCGCGTGAGATTATTGTGCGAGGAAAGGTCGAGGGAAGGGTTACGGCGCGAGATAAATTGCAAATCGGGAGCACCGGCCAGATTAACGGCGAAGTGCAGACCGACCGGTTAGCCATCGAGGATGGAGCGATGTTGCGGGGGAAGGTTGAAGCCGGGAAGCAGGCGAAGCCCGCTGAGACTAAAACGGTCGCGGCAGCGGCTGCAGCGACGACGAGCAAGCCCTCATCGCAACCCACCGCGCTCGATTCCGGAACGGCGGCGGATTAATCAACGATGAGCTTCCTGAATAAATTCGGCATTGGGGGCGCTGGCACAGAAGGAGTGCGGCGTGAAGTCGCGGGGCCGATTCATTTAGCCTCCCGCGCGCGCACTCCCGGCGGCGCTGCGCCTGCGGCAGGCTCTCCGCGAACTCCTGTTCAACCGGAATCCAACCGGCTTTCCAACGGCTTGAAGGAACTTTTGTGGAATCTTGATGGCTTGGAACGCGGTACGCTCCTGGATCTGGGTCCCGCCTGGCAAACCACATTGAGTTTCTTTATTGAGCGCGGATTTCGCGTTTCTTCCGAAGATGTCCTTCGCGCCTGGAAAACATTTTTGAGCGAAGAAGAAGCCCGCTTAAGAGAAGACTTCGCGGCTGGCGAAACGCTGGAAATGACCCCCAGTGCCAGGGCGGCGCGCTTCCTGAAAGAAAATTTGCAATACTCGCGCAGTTCCTTCGATGCCGTCCTTCTCTGGGATTTGCTGGATTATCTGGAGCAGGCCTTGGTGAAGCAGGTTGTGACGAACCTAACAGAATTGCTGCGGCCGGGCGGCGTCGTGTTCGCGATGTTCCACAGCAAAAAGCCGGAAGGCTTCCAGCGTTACCGCGTGGTGGATTCGAACACTCTGCAAGTGGTGCCAACCGCGATCATATGCCCGGCGCAGCGCGTTTATCAGAATAGAGAGATCCAGGATCTCTTCGGCCGTTACCGAACGATGAAATCCTTCATCGGCCGTGACCAACTGCGTGAGACCCTTTTCATAAAATAGAATACAAGCCGTTGTTCATTCCATGAAGCTGGCACGCGAATTGGCAGATTCGCTAATTTTTCTCTTGCGCCCGACGTTTTCGGGGAGTACAAGCGAGGCGTGAGCTCGTTGAGCTCCGGAGGGAACATGACTCCACCGGGCTTAGAGCTGCACCAAAACTGAACGCACCACTTTTGCGGTGCGAGTCGTTCGAAAAAGGTGCGTGCTGTTCGCGTGCTTTCGAAACGATACAGTAATCCAGCAAGAAGGCGGAGCCTCCAGGCTCCCCTTCTTGTTTTTATGATTCGAATTCACCGATCAGTGTTTGGATGAGGACTTATGGTGCCGATGACGCCGAGTGCTATTGGTGTGCCGGCGATGGTGCCGGTCATGTGAGGATGCCTGGTTCGTTGTTTTTGGCTCAGCATTGACAGAGGGCTGCGCGGTGGATTGTCTTGCTCCTGCTCCATGAGCGGCGGGAAGCAGGGTCAGGAATCCCGCCAGTAACAAAACATGCGAAACACACTTCATTTCGAAACGACGTTCTCCAGCACTTGCTCCCAGACGTCGGGCGAGCGCAACTGGACTTCGCGGGCACGCGGGTAAGGCCCCCCTTTAGCCGTCTCAGAGTTTCCGTCAGTGAGCAGAATGCTCCGGTCGCAGAAAGGGAACACTCTCGGAGCAAGGTCAGCCGTCGCAAGCGCCACGGAATGAGCGTGGTATCGGAGCGCCCGGTCGTAAAGTTTTGACAGGGCCCCAACGCACCGCTGGAGGCTGGCGCCTATCGCCGCGGACCAAAGGACCCCATGCTGTCGAAATCCCATTTCCCGTTTACCGCCATCCGCGAAAAACGTCTCAATTTGTGCGGGGGATACGCCGGCAAAAAAGAAAAGCTCATCAAAGTCGCGCTGCCGGACCAATTCCGCCTCGCGGGGAGGCACACCGGTGTTCTGAGCAAGCTCTCGCAGCGAGAGCGAGCGCAAGGTCACAATCGGTACTTGGGTTTCTTGCGACAGCGCTTCCAGTGCTTCCGAGGCGGCGGGCAGAGCGTCCGCGATGGGAATGACCTTAAACCGGCCCAGGCGCAGCGTGGAGCCTTTACGGGAGCGACCGGCAGCGGAATCCGGTCGCAAGTGGAAGTAATCCTCAGGAAGATAAACTCCGCACCCATCCTCGGCAACAAAGGGGTGAGCATGGCCCAGTCTTCGGCGAGGCTCGTCGAATTGGAGGCGCGACCGGCTGGTAAGCCATACGGCCGGTATTCCCGCATGGTCGAGCGCGGCCGTGAATTCATCGAATCCCGCGATGCTTCTTCCACGCTCAGGAAGGAGGGTATCCACCGCTATATAAAGAACGCTGGAAGTCTGGCGCAAACGAATCTCCGCAATGGGAGAGTTGATTGTAGCGGAATTGGATTACTCTTTGCGGTGGGAACCAAAAAAGAAAAAGCGGGCAGAAACCTCTGCCCGCTTCTGATGTGACCAGCTCAGCTAGGTTCTCTCTTACGTTAATTCCCAGACTTCGTTGCAGCGGACGTCGCTTGCTGATTGACCTTCGGGATGCTGACGTATCCGCTGATGGTGTCCTTGCCGATCTTGTTGATGACAATTTCTTCGGGAATGTGCGTGCCGGTGGTATAGAAGAAAATGGGTTCATTGGCAGCGCGGTTCTTCTTCTCGAAGCGCTTGTCTTCGACGACCATGGCCAGGTTAAACTGGTTCCGCTTCTCGTTTACACCCTTGAGTTCGACGGTCACATTGGCGACCTTCTGCGGGCGGTTCCTGCCGGCAATGGTGAACTCGGTGTAGTCGCGCTCACCCAGACGGCGAAGCTGGTCAATTTCGTCGTGGTTGCGAGCGATGAGGGTTCCCATTTCGCTCTTGGCCATTTTCAGGTCTTCGCGGGTGGTATCGAGATCGGTTCGAACGCCCACAACCTTGGTATCCACCGTTTTGACATCATCGCTGGACGCTTTGGTGGCCAGTTCGGAATGTACGGAAGTATCGAGTGCCGTTACTTTCTGGTTAGTTTCGTCAACCAACTTCGCGGCTTCCACACGGGATTTCTTGAGTTGGCCCTGGGTGATCTTCAGCTTGTCCGTGACGACTTTCAAATCGCCTTGGAGATCCGTATTCGCCTTCTCATCCTGCGCCAAACGGTCTTTCAGCGATGACATATCCTGCTGAATCGACTGCTGGGTCGTCTTCAGTTGGCTCGCAACTGCTTGCTGGGTGCTATCCAGCTTGGACGACGCGCTCCAGCCAAAAGCCAGTCCACCCAAAGCAATCAACCCGAGGACGACAATCGCGGGAAGCTGCCAGGAAGGACTACCCTTCACATCCATCATCTGATCTTCTGACATAATTTACTTTCTCTCCTCGCCCCTAGTGGGCAATGCCGACTTTACCGGCCTGTAAACAGAGTTATGCATGCATCCATCCAAAAGATGAAAGCCCCAAACTACGGTAAGTTATAGAAGGATGGACGGTTGCCGGTCATGGCGACTCAGGGGGCGGGTACTAGTCCTAGCAAAGATTACGTGAAAACACGACCAACAGCGGATTTTTTGCTTGCCAGGACTTAAGTAACATCAATACTAAGCTCACCCAGGTCACGGCAAAGCTGTTCGCGGTTCTCGAAGACAATGGCCTGCATGCCAAGACGCTCGGCTGCCTGTGCATAGGCGGGGATATCGTCCACATAGACGGCTTCCTGGGCGCGAACTTTGCAGGCCTGTAAGGCCTCCTTGTAAATGAGGGGATTGGGCTTACACGCTCCCACGCGGCAGGAGTAGATGTGCACTGGAAATAGGGCAAGGAACTTATAAGTCCTTTCCATGTGAGCGAGATGCAAGGGATCGGTGTTGGAAAGGACTGCCAGCCGATATTTTTCCCCCAGCTTTTCCAAGAAAGCATCCTCGTGAATAGGCGTGGGATCCAGCACCCGGTTCCAAACCTCCACAAACTGCTCAAAGCTGAGCTTGCTCCCCAGGCGCTTTGCCAAGTGCAGATGCCAGTCGCGGGGCGAGATGCGCCCCTCCTGCCAATCCTTCCAGAGAGGATCCCTTTCCAGGGCGGACCAAATCTCCTGCGGAGAGAGCGACAAGCCTTCGGCGAGGCTGCTGGTCGCGCGGGCTACATCGACACGAATGAGCACGCGGCCAATATCGAAGATAATGGCGCGCAGCTTAGGAGAGGACACCAGTTATTCCTTCTCGGTGCCGGGCAGGGAGGCGGGGCGAGGAGCGTTGGCTGCATTGAGTTGACGCCTCGCACGCAGGATGCTGATGATGGCAGGCATTATAGAAAGAATGATGACTACCGCGATGACATAGTGGATGCGTTTTGCAATATTTGGAACCGAGCGCCCGAGCGTGTATCCCCCAAGAATCATCGCGCCGACCCAGAAGATGGCTCCAAAGATGTCGAACGCGACGTAACGCCCGTACGGCATCTTCGCTGCGCCTGCCACGGGCGGGCAAAACGTTCGAATGATGGGAACAAAGCGCGCTAGAATCACCGCTCTCCCACCGTATTTCTCATAAAAATCATGCGCGCGCTGCAAGTGGCTGCGACGAAAGAAAAAGGAATCTTCGCGCCGGTACAGCGCTGCGCCTGCTGAGCGCCCGATCCAATAGCCGATTTGATCCCCCACAATGGCGCAGAGCATAACGGGTAGAAGGAGCCCTTTGAGCGGAATGAAGCCGCCGGCAGAAAGAATGCCCGCGGTAACGAGCAGAGAATCTCCCGGAAGAAAAAAGCCGACGAAGAATCCGGTTTCGACAAAAACAATTGCGCAGATGAGCGGGGACCCGCCGGCGCGGATTAACTCCCGGAGTCCGTCGGGGTCAAAAAGGGCGTGGAAGAAGTGAAGGATGGCGTCAAGCACTCAGACCTGTTCCTCGCTGTAGAAAAATGGAATGATGCCCGTGAAGGCACCGGCACAAGTCCGCGCGTACGCAACTCCGTGACGGCACCCAATCCTATACGGTAGCAGAAAACTCCAGGATCCTCTCCACATTCGTGCCACAAGAAGAGGAGACTGCCAATCGCTGCCAGAAGCACGCTGGGACGAATCATGCTTGCACCTCCGATGGCCACGCTTGACTTCTCTTTTGCAGGACCCGCCGGGCCTCTGATGGAATTTCTGCGTCCGCTTTTTGTTTAAGTAATTCTTCAATGCGAGGCAAAGCAGGAAGTGCCGCCGCAGATCCGGCCTCTATCGCCTCATCCGCGCGGGCGAAATCATCCCAGGCTAGGAACTGGACGTCCGGGCGAAGCACGAGATCGGCGTGACGCTCCCAAAGTTCGAGTTGGTGCTTTTGCGCTGCCCCTACTGCGCGGCTGACAACCTGGAAGATATTTGTCGGGGCTCCGCGGTGGCCGTCGTGCATGCCTACGGAAACGCCGATCACAGTTTGCGCGCCCAAATAGCGCGCGGCCTGTGTCGGAACAGGGGCCACTAGGCCGCCATCGGCAAGGCATCGCGTCCCAATCTGGACCGGCTCGAACAACCCCGGGAACGCGCAACTCGCGCGGATGGCATCAACGAGATTGCCTTGCTTGAAAACTACCGGCTCGCCGGAAGATAAGTCCGTCACCACCACTGCCAATGGAATTTGCAGGTCTTCAAACTGACGAGAGCCGAAAACGCGCTCAATGAGCGCCCCAAGACGGTGGTTACTGGCAAGGCCCAGCCGCGAGACATGCCAACGGGCGATATCGCGAAAGCGCAGCGTCCGGCACGTTTCAATGATGCGCTCGAGCGGTGCGCCGCTGGCATAGGCTGCGCCGAGGATGCTGCCCACGCTGCTACCGGCGATGTGAGAGATGCGAATGTGATGCTGCTGAAGGACTCTCAGGACGCCAAGGTGCGCAAATCCGCGGGCAAAGCCCCCGCCCAGGGCGAGTCCAATGCCTGGCCGCACGGACGGCATCCCTGTACTCAGGGTCATCTTCTCCTGCGCGGAATGGCCCCTCTGCCTCATTCCTACAAAATGCCAGCAGGCGCCGTTTTGAGCTATGGCCTGCCCGTCCTCTCAAAACAGTACGAATGTACTTCCATAGGACTTCTTTTTCGTTCAGGCAACCAGAGTGAAACAGTACGAACTTACTAGTCCCGTACCCTCTATGTACCATTGTGAGCCGCAATTCTCTGCGCGATTCTCTTTCCGTCACGCTGAAGTTCTGTGGGGTCGAGAGAATGGATAGCGCGTTCAAGGCATGGATTGGCCAGCCGGTCGTTCTCCAGGTGGCGCTTGGCGATATTAAGGTGCCGCTGCGAGGGAAGCTGCTGAAAGACGGGAGCGACACGGTTCGCATGCGAATTGGCGAAGGCTGGGACGTTGATATTTACAAGACCATGATCCTGGCAGTGGAAGAAGACGGCATGGTCCTTTTGCCATCGTGAGGGGCGCAAACATGAAAACACAAGAGCTCAAGTACGTGACTCGGCGGCGTGCAGCAGTGCTGCTGGGCCTTTCGGAACAGGAACTGAATCGCATTTCGTCCGAATCCGGGTTCGGACATAGAGAAATCTCAGGCGAAGAAGAAGAGACCTATTTCACGTACGAAGAGTTGCGCCAGATCTGCATGCTGGCCGTGAATCACGTGCACTAACAACAAAAGTTTCCTCCGGCCCCCCTCAGCAGTACCCCCACCCGGGTCGCTCCCCCCGCGACCCGGGTTTTTCTTTCTGCTGTCACGTATCATTCCAATTCAATGGGTTAGGAGCGCACTTCAAGTAATACTTTAAACTTTGCCGCACAAAGTAGCTGGCGTGTGCCCGCTGCATTCTCCGCCCGCTAAGTCGAAGTACCGCAATCACTTTCGAGGCAGGAAAGAGGCAGGCCCATTCGAGTTTCCAGTTGAAAACCATTTGACAGGTTGCTTGGGTGAGAAGAGACTTGGCGCGGTGAAAGGACGGTCGAGAGCTATGGCCAGGCGGCGCGCAAAAGGCAGCACGGGCAAACTCATTCTGGGAACTATAGGTGTTGTGTTGCTCTTGGTTGGGTTTAGCGGAATGAGATTGCTATTCGCGCAGGACCAGCCGTACGACGTCGTGATCGCTAACGGAAGAGTGATGGACCCCGAATCTGGTTTGGATGCTGCACGCAACATAGGAATCAGCGGCGGAAAAATCCGTGCGATAAGCAGCGGCTCCTTGAAAGGGAAGCAAACGATTGATGCAAAAGGGCTCGTCGTCGCTCCCGGCTTCATCGATCTGCACGAGCATGGGCAAGAGCCGAAGAACTATCAGTTTCAGGCGCACGACGGGGTGACGACTTCATTGGAACTCGAAGCAGGCACCAATGACGTCGACAAGTGGTACAGCGCGCGGGAAGGAAAAGCGTTGATCAACTTTGGCGTGAGCATCGGGCACATCCCCGTGCGCATGAAAGTATTCCGCGACCCCGGGCCTTTTCTCGCCACCGGAGAAGCAGCACGCCGCGCTGCTACAGAAGAAGAACTCGCGACCATGGCGGCGTTAATGGAGGAGGGGTTTAAGCGCGGTGCGGTAGCTGAAGGCATGGGCGTGAATTACACGCCCGCAGCATCGCACGCGGAAATTGTCGAGATGTTCCGCCTCGCCGCGAAATACGGTGCGTCAGTCCATGTGCACCTTCGCTACGCGGGAATGAAGGAACCTACAACCGGTTTGGCGGGGCTCGAAGAAGTGATTGCGGCAGCGGCGGCAACGGGGGCGCCCTTGCACGTTGTCCACATCACCAGCATGGGCCTGAAATTCACGCCACAACTGATCGATATGGTCGCCGGGGCGAAGAAACAGGGTCTCGACGTCACCACCGAGTGTTACCCCTACACGGCAGGAAGCACGGCCCTGCAATCGGCGATATTTGATGCCGGCTGGCAAGAGAGCATGGGGATCACCTTCAAGGATATTCAGTGGGCCGAGACGGGCGAGCGTTTGACGGCGGAGACGTTTGAAAAATACCGAAAGCAGGGAGGAATCGTTGTCATTCACTCCATTCCAGAAGAAGCCGCCCGAGCCGCAGTTGCAAATCCAATGGTCATGATTGCCAGCGATGGGATGCCCCTAACGGGACCAAAAGTTCATCCTCGCGGCCAAGCCACTTTTTCTCGCGTGTTGGGACACTACGTGCGTGAAGAAAAGGCCTTGGATTTGATGACCGCGCTGAAAAAGATGACGCTGATGCCCGCGCAGAGGCTCGAGAAACGTGCCCCCATGTTTAAAGATAAAGGACGGATTCGCGTGGGGGCCGACGCGGACATCACGGTTTTCGATGCCAACACCATCATTGACAAAGCGACTTACGAACAACCGCTTGAATACTCTGAGGGGATTCGCTTCGTCTTCGTGAATGGTGTTGCGGTCGTTAAGGATGGACAACTCCTTGATGGCGTATTCCCCGGCCGGGCGGCTCGCGCACCGATCTCGCAGTAACATCATTCAAATTTTCGTGGTCAACGGAGGCCGGGCCCAAGCGCGCAAAAACAGAATGCCCTAGGAAGGCAAGAAGTGCTATACAGTACGGCGCACGCCGTCCTTGTGGGAACTTGCTGGGAAAGGATCCGCCTTGACATTTTCTGTTGCCGATTGGGCCGCCATCATCGGCTACTTGCTTATCACGCTGACTCTCGGTTTGTATTTCCGGAGCCGCTCCGGAAAAAGCACGGAAGATTATTTCGTCTCAGGCCGCAACGTTTCGTGGTGGCTCGCGGGAACTTCCATGGTGGCGACCACGTTTGCCGCGGACACGCCGCTCGTCGTCACCGGTCTCGTCTACCGAAACGGTATCGCTGGAAATTGGTTTTGGTGGAGCTTCCTGCCTTCCGGCATGATGACCGTCTTTCTGTTTGCGCGATTGTGGCGCCGCTCGGGCCTGCTGACCGATGTGCAATTCGCGGAAATGCGCTATGCAGGAAAGCCCGCGGCCTTTTTGCGCGGCTTTCGCGCGCTGTATCTTGGCTTGCTGATGAACTGCCTGATTCTTGGCTGGGTCACCAAGGCAATGACTGCCATCGTCGCGGCCAGCTTAGGAGTCAGCGAATCGACCTCGAAGTGGATTTGCGTTCTGGTCCTGATTCCGTTCACAGGCTTGTATGTGACCCTGGGCGGCCTGTGGGGCGTTTTGTGGACGGATCTTTTTCAGTTTGTATTGAAGATGGCCATTGTCATCGGCATTGCCTGGTACGCGGTTGGCGCGCTTGGAGGTATGCATGCGCTGCTGGGGAAGCTCGATGCGATGCGTGCCGCGGCGGGACCGGCAGCCAGTGACCCCACTGCGTTCTTTCCTGATTTTTCCCGTCCGTTCACGTTTCAGGCGATGTGGGCCCTCCCGGTGATCACTTTTGTGGTGTTTCTTGGCGTGCAGTGGTGGGCGTTTTGGTACCCGGGAGCCGAGCCTGGTGGAGGCGGGTATATCGCGCAGCGGATTTTCAGTGCGCGCGACGAGCGCAACGGTCTGCTCTCGGTGCTCTGGTACAACGTCGCGCATTATGCTTTGCGTCCTTGGCCGTGGATCATCGCGGCGCTGGCCGTGATCGTTCTTTATCCGGGCCTCGCTCAACCAGAGCCCGCGTACATGCGCATCGTGGCGGAACACATGCCACACGCGTTGCGAGGTTTGGTGTTTGCGGGCTTCCTGGCGGCTTTTATGTCCACGGTCGCCACACAGTTGAACTGGGGCGCGTCTTATCTGGTTGCGGATTTTTATCGGCGTTTTGTGAAACGCGACGGTACCGAACAGCATTACGTTTCGGTGTCGCGCTTGGCGACCGTGTTGCTCGTAATTATTTCGGCGTACGTCTCGGCGCAACTCGGTTCGATCGTCTCGGGGTGGGAATGGGTCCTGATCATTGGCGCGGGCACCGGCGGCGTATACCTGCTGCGCTGGTATTGGTGGCGGATCAATGCCTGGAGCGA
>QHYM01000032.1:13574-20109 GCA_003223295.1 Acidobacteriota bacterium
ACTTCGTTGGTGTGGATTGCCGTGACCTTCCTGACCAAGCCGGAAAGGGAAGACGTGCTGGTGAAGTTCTACCGGAAGGTTCGTCCGCACATTGCCGGCTGGAAGCCGGTCGCGCGATTGGTGCAGGACGTTCCGGAAACGCGTGACCTGGGACGCAACTTGCTTTCCTGGGCGCTGGGCTGCGGCATGGTGTATCTGGCGCTCTTTGGTTCGGGAAAGATGCTGCTCGGGAAGCCAGGACTTGGTTTTGTGTTACTGGTGCTCGGGGCAATCTGCGCCGTATTGCTCTCCCGTCTGATGCCACGCGCGAAGGAGTGGAGCGCGGATTGAAATGCCGGACTCCATCCCACCGGCCCGCAATGGCACTCGCAATGCAGTCTTAGCTGGATTCCTCGGCTGGACGTTCGACGCCTTCGATTTTTTCGTTCTGACTTTTGTTATGGGGCCCATCGCCGCGGAATTTGGCAAAACGATCCCGGCGATGGCACTGACCATTACGGCGAGCCTTGCCACGCGATGGATCGGTGCGATTCTCTTCGGCCTGCTTGCGGATCGCTATGGCCGCCGCATTCCGCTAGTCGTCAATATCCTTTATTACTCGTTGATTGAAGTTCTGTCCGGGCTTGCTCCGAATTATCGAATCTTCTTTTTCCTGCGCCTGCTCTATGGAATCGGAATGGGCGGCGAATGGGGAGTGGGCGCTTCGCTCACCATGGAGTCGATTCCTGCAAAATGGCGCGGACTCGTCTCCGGATTCTTGCAGGAAGGCTACGCCCTGGGTTTCCTCCTGGCGGCGGCAACGTACCGGTTTGTCTATCCCCATTGGGGCTGGCGGCCTCTCTTTTTTGTCGGTGGATTGCCGGCGCTGCTCACGCTATTCGTCCGCGCAAAAGTGAAGGAGCCCGAAGCATGGCATCGTTCACGCACGGACTGGCCGGCTTACCGCAGAGCCATTTTTGGGAACTGGAAGCGTTTTGCTTATCTCGTTGTGCTGATGGCCATGGTGAATTTCATTTCTCACGGCACGCAGGACATGTATCCGACCTATTTGCAGCACCAGCATGCTTTCAGCCCGCAGCGAACGTCGGACTTTACCGCGTTCGCCATGGTTGGTGCGATTTGCGGCGGATTGGCGTTCGGATACTTTTCGGACCACAAGGGCCGTCGCCGCGCGATGGTGACGGCTTTGCTCCTGGGCTGTTTGCTCATTCCGATGTGGGTGTTCGCTCCAACCCTTCCGCTGATTCTGGCTGGCGGGTTCTTGATGCAGTTTATGGTGCAAGGCGCGTGGGGCGTCATTCCAGCGCACATCAATGAGCTGTCGCCCGACACGTTGCGCGGATTCTTCCCGGGCCTGGCTTACCAGTTCGGGGTGTTGATTGCTTCCGGTAGCGCGTATTTTGAGGCACGGCTAGCGCATTTCATGAGCTATGGGCGCGCCATGGGCCTTTTCGCCCTGACCGTTCTTGTGGTCGGTGCCGTTGTCATTTGGCTCGGCCCGGAAGAACATCGCGTTGAGTTTGGAAGAGGAAGTCAACTCGAAAAAAGTGGCGCGCCCTGAGAGACTCGAACTCCCGACCTTCTGGTTCGTAGTTAAATTCTGATTTGCTATCTCGTTGATTCGTCTTGGCTCTGCATACTTCATATAGCCCGGTTTCCCTTGCTGTTCGAGGCCTATTGGACCCCCAATGGACTCAACTTGTTGAAGATGAACCCCTAAGCTGGCACAGTTTTCTTGGACACTGCTTCCGCTTTCTTGCATAGCGGACGGTTACGCGCGTTACCGGTTCCAGGACTTCACTTTACCGATTAGTGTGTTACCAGGCAATCAAGTAGGTTTTATTGGCGGAAATGCAGAGTTTACGGGAGCAGTGCTGCGTTCATCAGTTTACGCGGCGGGCACAGCGTTGCTTCCGGCAGTCGGAAGCAACAGTCTTAACTGGACGTGAGTTTAGCTGCAGGTGTAGCCTTTGCCGTTGTTCCCCCATGGAGGAGCTCACATGAGCCGCCATCGATCAGCACTGATACTGGCACTTTCGGTCTGTTTCTGCTTCGGTTGCCAACGAGAAACAGTGGATACGCGCGCTCAGGACGAGCGTGCCATTCGAGAGGCGGATGCCGCGACACTGAGGGCAGCGCAAGCAAAGGATGTCGACGGTGCAGTCGCCAACTATGCGGAGGATGGCTCCTGGCTTCCGCCCAATGCCCCGATGGTCAACGGCAAAGCCGCGATCCGGGCGGGCTGGTTGAAGCTGATCGGCAGCCCGGGGTTCAACATCGACTGGCAGATCGACAAATTAGAAGTCGGCCGGGCTGGTGACCTCGCGTTTACGATCTATACCTACCAGTTGGCTCTTGACGATCCGAACGGCAAGCCGATCGCCGACCACGGCAAGGATATGGCGATTTGGAAGAAGCAGTCGGACGGCAGTTGGAAGATGATAGCGGACACTTTTAACTCAGATCTCCCCTCAGTAGCTCCCGCGAAGACTCCTGAGACCACGCACCGCAACACCAAACACCGGCCGGGCAAGAAACATCGTAAGACTAGATAGCTCGATCCCTGCGAACAACAGGAAAATCTTGCCTTGCTGCCGGGCGGTACGAAACCCGGGCGTATTTGTTCGGTTTTCATGTAGTTCCGTTACCGGAAATCAAACGATAACAGCCAAATTCGAGTCCGTTGCGGACTACATCGCCTTGGGGCGAAGGGTCACTTCGATCTCACGAACTTGATCGTGCCTTTGCCGTGAGAGCCGTGCTCGATGGTACCAGACATCGTGTTGCGGTCGATCGTGAGCACAACCTCGTCGAACGCCACTGTCCGCCCGGCCTGAGCCAACGTTTCAAGTATTAGTTTACCTTCCCTGAATTTTCCGCTGACCGGAATCGGATCGTTCTCGCTCGGCCCGACCCAGCCTGTCACTTCATCTCCGGTCTGCTTCAGCGATCCTGATTTGTAATTTATCACACGCATTAGGGCCGCAAAAGAGTGCCTATACAGGGAACATTTTCATTGATTTGGAGTCTGATAGATATGGGGATTCGCACGAGTCCGCGACCGCCGTGGATTCCCTTTTTCTCTCAAATTGCTCTTCTGTATTCGCAAGTCTTGTTTCTTATGCTTATCCCAGGGGTCCTCGTCTTCCACTATGCGTGGGCACATGACGGTTCCTATGGACTGTTTGTCCTCACCTATTTTCCAGAGTCATCGTTTTTCCGACACGTCCCCTGCGCCCAAGCATGGGTGGTCCGGGTGGAATCAAATGAAGAATGGTATTTGAACTCCAAAAGAATTGAGCCGGACGACCTACCAGAGGCATTGCGGGCGCAAATCGGTGGGCGGACAAGTTGCATCGTGTTTTTTGATGCTAAGTCCGATATCCCTTACGCTGAGGCAATTCACGCGATTGATCTGATTGAAGAATCGCCGGGACGAGTGGTTTTGCTAACTCCGGAAACAAAGAGGGTACACATTCCCTGAGCACAAAAGTGGACGTAGGTGTAGGTGTGGAATCGCAAAACCCCACTTGATTTCCGCGTTTACCGGATCTCTACTTTCTCTACTTATTAGTGGCTTTTGGGCGTACGCTTCGTAGGACCAGCGTTGGTTTGGGGCACGGGAGAGTATTCCCAAATCCTCCCAGCGCATCCAATCAATAGCCGCTCGCCGTCTTCTTGCGGGACTGCGGCAATTCCAAGGCAGGATTCGCCGAGGATCTCCTCGTATACGATTTGGCCATCTTTGCCGTAGAGGAGAAGTATTGAGCGCTTCCATGTGAAGTTATTCTGTAACACCGCGAAATACTCAGCGCCTCTTCCATAGCGTACGGTCGTCGCCTTGGTCCTGTCCAGCAAACCACCAAGGGGCGATTCTAGTTGGGCGACAGTCTTCCCCTTAGCGTCCAGCACGACGAAGATCGATTTGGAGGAGCCTTCCCGGCCCTCCGTGGTCGGAACGAGAATGTGAGTTGGGCGTTGCTCTTCCGCCCAGCGGGTAAGGGTAAAATCCGCGATGTAGTGGCCTGGCAAATACTCAGCGATTACATCCCCGTTTGCGTTCCGCACGAGCAGTTGACCTGGCGCGTTGCTATGAAGTATTTCGTCGCGTCCATCTCCGTTGGTATCCAGGGTCTCAACGTGCCAAACGTTCCCTTCTTTCTTTTTCCATACTGTCTTTCCTTCTCTATTTACAAGGACGAGTCCTCCGCCCCCGTTTAAGCCAACGACCAGCGACAATTTCCCGTCTCCGTATATATCGCCGGAAACCGAATCATCCACTCCTGCCAGAAAACCACCCGCGTACCTCCAGATAACCTGCCCTTCCTTGTCAAAGAGGGTTGCGCGGGTAGCCCAACTCTCGTCACGTGTCAGATAAGCGTAGCCTCCAGTTGCATCAATTCGCGCCACCTCAACCGGGCAGGCGACAAAAGTTGAGAAACCGATCCACTTCGCAGGTCGCCCGGTTAAATCCAGAAAGTGAGCACCCTTGTTTCCCACTACGGCCAGCGCAGTCCCCTCTTTGTCAGCAGGCCAGCCCACAAGAATTTGCGAGATATCGCCCAGCCCGTCGCCTGTATAGAACAGACGCTTATTAAAGTGCCCCTCTCCTTTTACTAGGTGTGGTTCCGGTCGCGGCTTAGCTTCTCGCCTAAGGTACGCTCGGGTCCAATAGTGGAGGCATATGCCTGCACCCAGGAGTAGCAGGAAAAGAATTGTCAGACCAAGGAGAACTTTTCGCAGCATAAAAACTTCAATTTAATGTGTTTCGCCCACCGACTCACGCTTCTTTCTCGGTAGACGCGTTGCCGTGACGGGAGCTCTCGGTCAACGCCCGGTAACGCGCTTACCGTCCATGTGTGTACTGGGCGCGCGATTAGCGCTCTGGAGTAACGCTGACCATTATCGTGGAACTTTGGAACCCTTTTCCCTTCCACGACACTTTGTATTCTCGCTCTTCGGGAAAATACCTACTGAGTTCGAGTCCTTTACCAAGCTCATATGACTCTCCTGGTTTCAAAATTCCATATCCACCAACTGGCCCGGGGCCATTGCCGAAAATGAAATCCGAATCTTTCAATTCTTTCCCGTCGATGACAATCCGCCAGCCTCCTTCTACGGCATTAAGCGGAGTATCCGAATCGTTCAGGAGAATAAACGTTAGCATTACGAACGGCGGTTGTGTGTAAGGGGGGTCCCGTCGAACAAGTTCTCCTCGAATTGCTGCGTGAAGTCCGCCACAGCTCACCTCACGCGTATCTTGGGCGGCAACGAAGGGCAGGATAGTTGTGGCGAACACAGCCGCGATTGCTAGCATCTTTCCCGACTGGTTTGGACTCATTTGCGATTCTCCTCTGTGGCAGACAGAACCGTTGGCAACACGGGATAGGATGAGGCGACAAATATCCGGGTTGTGCCTGGTAAACGCAATCGTCCATGTGTCCGGTTTGGCGACTTAGCAAGGCAAGTAGAATTAATTCCCAATGTTCGGCCGTGCTGTGCTGCGCAATGCAGCTCGATAAGGCAATTGGCTTCGAGGCCCGAGCTCTGGACCACTGGAGGTAATCCAGTTGCGGTGTATGTTGCGGGCAAACCCGGGAAAACATTTTACCGAAGAGCGAATGCGACGTATGCGCCCGGGATCCTGTCTGCAGACGCGGGATGGCCCGGTCTTGCTTGTGCATGCGTGGAGGCTCGCGCGGCTGCGCAGAAGACCACGTATTGCCGGCCTGCCTGCTCGTAAACTGCTGGCATGCCCTCTAGCGCGGCGTCGACTGTGGTTTCCCACAGCACCGTACCGGTTGCGGAATCCAGTGCTCTTACTTTGCGGTCGCGCGTACCGGTGAAAATGAGGCCGCCAGCGGTGACGACCGGGTTTACCTTTGGGAAGTGGGAACCCGTATCGGTAATGCCCCGCGCCGCAAACTCGGGGACTTCACCCAAGGGGATCTTCCAGCGAATTTCACCGGAATTGAGGTCATAAGCGGTCAGGGTAGTCCAGGGCGGCGCAATCACAGAGAGGCCACTGTTTGCGAACATAAATCCAAAGCCGCTTTTGTAATGCGCCCCCGTAAGATCGGCGCTTCCAGCATTGGCTGGAAGCCGATTTGCAGAAGCGTCTACGGACGCGCCCACAGGGTCCGCTAAATAACTTAGGATTAGATCAATTTCCTCACTCTTCAACTTAGCGAATGGCGGCATCAAGCCCTTACCATCCGCCACAATTGTTCTGATCTGCTTGTCGCTTAGCCGTCTGCGCAGTCCGACCAACGATGGGATAGCCGGAGGTGCTCCCTGTAGTTTGTCAAGATGGCACCGACCGCAGTTCGACTGGTAGAGAGAGCGCGGACGCAACCGCGGCGAGTCAGTTTTCGAAAGAGGATCTGCCAAGGAAAGTTTTAGCATTGCCGGCAGATCCTTCGAGACCACGTACAGATAACCGTGCTTGGGATCCACGGCAGAACCGCCGAAATTCGCACCGCCGTTGTTCCCGGGCATCTCGACGGTGTCCTCCGTGCTCGGCGGTTCGAAAAGC
>QHYM01000082.1 GCA_003223295.1 Acidobacteriota bacterium
CAGCTGTCTGCTAGTGATCCGGCTATTTCGCTCCCCTCGTCTGTGACCATTCCGGGAGGCAGCATTTCACAGGACGTTCCTTTTACCATCGGGGCCGATTACAACTCCGCGCATGTATTCGCTCTGCAAGCAATTCTGGGATCCGATGTGGCCGTAGCCTATGGCACGCAAGCATCGCCTGGGCAGAATCTTGGCTTTCATCTCTACATAAACAATCCCACAGAATCCGTGCCGCCGGGGGGTGTCACACAGGATTACGGTCTGGGTGCCGCGTCCATCAACGGCTACGCTACCACTCTAAGCTTCTCCTGTCAGGGGCTGCCCGCAGGCGCGTCTTGTATTTTTACCCCTTCCACACTAAACCTGGCTCCGAACTTTTTCGCTGGCATTATCACGACTGTTCAGGTCGCGAACGGCACTTCTCTGGGTTCCTATCCCTTTACGATTGTTGCTAGCGACGGTGCCATTACCTCCCAGGTTGCCGCAACGCTGGGAGTGTCCGACTTCAGCCTCAGTATCTTGCCCGCTTCGCGAATCGCGTTTCCCGGACAGGGCGCTAGCTATACGCTCACTGTGACGCCCCTGAACGGTTGGAGCCAGGGCGTCCAGCTCAGTTGTCCGGTGACCCCACCGGGTCCGAAATGCTCGCTCGACGGCGCTTTTGTCCAGCCGGGGCAGACCGCTGTTAATATTGATCCGCAGGCCGCGCCAGTTGGCAATTACAGCTTCACTGTAAGTGGCACTTCCTCCGGCGTCTCTCATAGCGCCAGTGCACAGCTAAAAATCGAAGACGCCACAATTGCAATGTCCAAAACCGCTGCGACTGTCAGCGTGGGCAGTTCGACAAACGTGAATGTGACCCTGACTTCCTCGAATGGTTTCACCGACCAGTTCACGTTTGCTTGTCTGAATGCTCCGGCGGGAGTCGCTTGTTCCTTCAGCCCCTCGTCGGGGCAATTGCCAGCGAACGGCACTCTGACTTCCGACCTCACAGTGCAAGTGAACTCTCGTCCGACCAGTGGTGCGGCTTATCTTCGATTCACCCCATTGTCGCGAGTACCCGCGAGGGCGCAATACTTGGCAGGGATGGTGATGGTACTCGCACTGCTACTGGCGGCTCTCCTTGGGACAAAGCGTGGCACGGGACGATTCGAACTGGCATGGGCCAGAGCGATCTGCAGTTTCACCATTTTCCTACTGGCGTTTTTGAGCGCATGCGGGGGCGGCGGATCTTCTTCCAGTCCTCCACCCCCACCCCCACCACCGCCTCCGCAGTCAGTAACTATTATCCAGGTGCAGGCTTCGTCGCCCAGCCTCACCAGAACCTCAGGCTCGCTCACAATCACTATTCCCTGAGCTGTTCGCGAGCCTGTTTTCGGGGCGAACAGACGTGTTTTGGTCGTTTGGCCAGTTGCCTCTTGGCTGCCCAATGCGTCTTCTTACGCGAGTGGAGCAGTTGGCCAAGGTAACGTACGAATCCAAGCAGGTAAAATGCGTTCGGTATAACGTCGGTACAATTGTGGGAAAGATTTCAGGAGAGAGAACCTGTAAGCGACGCTCAGCAAAGCATTTAGAATTTTTGCCTTTCTTTTTAGAAGGCAGACGCTCTATCCAACTGAGCTACGGGCGCATTAGCAACGTTGATTCTAAACCATTTACTGCGAGGATGGACGCAATTTTGTGGCGTTTACCCTCTGCCAAAGCCGCAGACGCTTAACCCAGCCGAGCCATAGGTGTCTCATCGGCAACTCAGTTGACTCTACTAAGGTTGCGTTGCTGCTCGGACGCTAATTCTTGTGAATTCCCGGGAGCAACTTGGAGCAATTGGAACTAGCAGAGCCGTACAACAAACTCTTATTAGGTCGGGCTCCGCAGGACGAAGGGCAAGTTCCAGATTCAAACAAGCATATGTTTCCGAGAAGGCCTTGGGTGCGCAGCAGTTCCGAAGGTGGTTATGTCTCCTTGCAAGTTAGACCGTCACCTATTTCGTCTCTATTGCTTGCGCGTGTTTCTACCAGCGAGCGCCGGATGACTCTCGTGCTTGGCCGTTATTCGGGCGTCACACAAGGAACCACTTGTCGACTGTGGCGACGGTAAACTCGGAAATCCTCGTCGGTCGTCAGGATGATAGGATCGGCAAGCGTTTCGGTCATGCGAACTAGGCAAGCATCGGCGAGGCTCATGGGAACGTCGGAGTATTTCTCGATCAACTTCGTAATAGGCGCTACGTTCTGGGAAAGCTCGAAGGCGACGACCACGGCACGGCGGCGAAGCAATTGACCGAGACTTGGCGCCCCGCGCTCTCCGAGAAGGTGGTACGCCTCCGACAAAGCTGCCTCGCATGTCGACCAAGGCGGACGCAAATCGTGGGCCTGAGTCACAGCCCATTGGTGGTGAGCGTCGCGTTTGCTAAGCAGCGCCACCACAAAGCCTGCGTCAGCGAGAACGTTTCTGGCCATAGCCCGTGGCTCGCAAATACGCTTTCTTGCGCCCAGTTAGGTCGGACGGTAATCCGTCAACCGATCCGACGAGATCGGCGATGGCATTGAACGAGGCAATGCGCTGCCGGCGCAGGCGGGGTGCGAGCTGGAGCCGTTCGCGCACTACATCGGACTTCGAGATCTTCCGACCGCGCGATTCTTCCTCAATGTCCGCCACCAGTGGCTCCGGCAATCGTACCGTGAGAGTCTTCATGAGGTCAGTGTAATACATCTCCGGCAAGCATGCAAGACAGACCGAACGACCAACGGAGGCGACCGTGGATTAGCATAACTCAGTGAGCGCTGCTTCTCATGATTGACCGCAATCCGCCAAATGGAACGCCATTTTCGGCTTGACTTAAACTTCGCAAAATGCGAAGATTTGTTATGCGGATCGTCAGCCGGAAGGCGATTAGAGAAGCGACCGCAAGGCACAGCGAATGGGGCGCATCTCTAAACGCTTGGTACAAGATCGCGAAGAACGCGGATTGGAAAAACTTTGCTGAGGTTCGGAACAGTTGGAGAAATTCAGATGTTGTCGGGCGCTTCGTTGTTTTCGATATAAGCCATAATAAATGCAGGCTGATTGCCACTATCAAATACAGATGGAGAATGGTTTACATCCGACGCGTTCTGAGTCACGCCGAATACGACGAGAAGGAGTGGCAGAAATGATCATTGCTGTGCCCGAAAAATACGCACTCGAAGTTGGCTCGCCAACGCCGATCACATCCGGGCGTCAACATGAACAGTACCTGCGCGTCTTGGACAAACTGGCAAGCAAAGATAATCCAACCACTGAAGACGAGAAGTATGCCGAAGTCTTGATGACCCTAATCGAAGCGTACGAAGAAGAGCATCATTCCATTCCTGATGCTTCCCCGGTCGAAGTCCTCCGCACGTTGATGGATGCGAATGGTCTGCGCCAGAAAGATCTTGTTCCAATCTTTGGCTCTGAAAGCATCGTATCCGAAGTCTTGCATAAGAAACGTGGCCTCAATAAAACCCACATCGAGAAATTGAGCAAACGATTTAATGTTTCTCCGGCAGTGTTTTTCTAAATCGCTGCTTCGATTCGGCGCGCCCTTGGCCTGGGTCTCAGTTCACGGGCCTCGCCTTCCGTTTTTCAGTGCGTAGCTTCACGCCTCGATTTACGAATAACTGGATACCCTAAGAATCTTGAACTGTAAGGGTTTGGAGCAACTTTGGAGCAGGCCAAGGATGACCCCGAACTCGTAAGCGCAACCGAAACAGCGCAATATAGAGGGGCGCCCCTTTGGAGTCGGTGTTGA
>QHYM01000083.1 GCA_003223295.1 Acidobacteriota bacterium
CCCCAGATGCGAAACGAAATGGGACGATGTTTCAAAGCCGGAATCCACGTAGCTCAGGGTGACCACACGGGGAGCACCGGAGAAAGGCGAAGAAAGAAACAGGGGAAACTTGTCGACGAAATAGCGGAGGGTCGGCTTGCTTTCGGGGCCGCCCTCGTAAACCTTGGCCGGCAGTGAGTCCTTTGGGACCCCCAGTTCGTCACAAAAGAAACGGACCTTGTCTTGCTCCGTTTCGAAGTAGTTCAAATCCTGGTTGGCCAGAATGAAGTCCAAAAGCACGAGCCGGGAACGCATGAAATCGAAGGAGTGCCGTTTACGGTTCCGGAGGTTGTCCTTGTCGATCTGTCCGTAGATGGTGCGGGAAAACAGATGAAAGATGGAGCCCCTGCGCATGTAATCCCGGATCGTGGCGTGACCCCGCTTGAGGACTTTCTCGGCGAAAGATGTGGGCCGCTTTCGGTACGCTGTACCAGTGAAGTTGCGGAACTGCCCCAGCGTGAAGTACCCCGAGTGGACCGCAACGATATAGAGAAAACGGGCCTCCGATTCGGTGTAGCCGAATTCCTTGATCCGTTCGATATGGTTTGTGGGAAAGTTCATAGCGACAAGATCTCCGCCGTCAATTCACGCTGATCCAGTACCCGTCGGAGTTTCAAAGCATCTCCCGCGTGGGCGTAGATGGAGAATCCGGCGCGGACTCTTTCCTCCAGATTTCTTCCCTGGTAGTGACTGGTGGCGAGTTCGAGGTCCACACGAGCCCCTTCGCCGTCATGTGCTTCGTATTCGATCCGAATGTCGGGAACTGGAATCTTTCCTCGAACCGCCTGAAGCCCATGCTGTTCGGCAACGAGATGTTTTTGCTCGGAAGAAGGCTTGCCAGGACCGAGCTTCGCGAGGTCGCGGTAGAGGCGCTTCTTCATCTCGTAGTCGAGAACGACCGGAGATTTCTACCTCCCTGCCGCTCGATCTTCTCCGCGGCCTTTTGATAGAGCCGGAAGAGATCGGCATCGTGGTTGGCTTCTCGGGGCTTGGTGAATCCGTGGTAGAGAACCTGACCTTTGCCGGCGCTCTGAGTCTCGGTGAGGAAACGATGGCCGTTCTTGGTGAGGGTGAGCAGCTTGCGAGAACCCATTTCCTCACGGGGGATGGACTTTATTTCGACCAAGCCCTGGTGCATGAGATTTTCGATATCCGGCCGAATGCGCCCTCTGTCCCCGCCGTAGGCGAACTCCGTCAGGTCCTCCTGAGCAACCGTACGAAACATGCCGGCTTCGACCATCGTTGCGATTTCCGATGTCCGCAGACGATAGGTCCGGCCCCTGATTTCGTAGGCCTGGCGCAGCTCAGGCGAGCGAGCCACGCCGGAATCGGTATGGGAACCTGCCCCCTGTGCATGCTCTTCCCGCACCTGGTCACGCGACTCGTCATCGCGGGATGGCTGTTGGACTTTGCGTCCGCGCTCCTCCGAGACCTGGCGCGGGTCGATGAACTCCTCGGGTTCGTAGCCGCGGGACATTTCAGTCGGACTCCTCTTCAAACCATGCACTGGGAAACTTCAAAAGCATTTCCCCGAAGCTCCCGGAGGCATGGGAGCACGGCTGTCGGGGAGGTTCTCCCGAAGCGCACCGTTTGTTCCGGTAGCGACTCCCCTACGGAAAGGACTGTGGCGTAAAGAGGGCCAGAGCCGGAGTGGAAAGACGAATGTGGCGCGCTGAGGTTGGGCTGTCCCTGGAGCCACACGAGTGCCAAATCGCCGGTGACAGAGTCCCGAATGTTGCCAGCAAGCTCCGATGAATCACCGATATCTGTTGCTGTTTCGGCGTGCTCTACCTGGGCGAGGTGTCCAGCGAGAATTGCCCTCTACTATTACTAATGGGCAAGAAGCGGGGAAAATATTTCAAAGAAAAATGTTTCACGTTCTGCAGAATTCTTTGGTTTTTTTCGGCTGTGCTTATGGACAACCACGTTCAGCAGGGAAGAGGGGTTCACCAGAATACGTTTTCAACCCAATGTAACTTTGTTACATTCCGATCGGTAGGTTAGCACGGCCCTCAGTTTCATCTTCTTGAATTTCACTGATTTCAAAGGCATTCGCGCCGGATAGCATTTTCGGTGGGGACACCTGATTCAAGGACACCTCCAGGCTCAGATCGATGGATTCTTTGGCTCTGACAGTATAGGCAATTTATCGACCTCGTGTTTCTCTCTATGGCGTCAACTCGAGAGTTCATAGCAAGGAATGTGCCGGCAGCAGAACCAGACGATTACTTGCGTAGCCGTCGATCGTGAGATTGTTCCGAATGGCCATTCGCTTCCAGCCAGGTCAAGAGATTGCGAATGCTGCCGTGCGCCAACGCAATGCTCGAATCGGCGGCACCATAGTAGAGATTGATGGTGTCCCCATCCGATGCCAGCGTATAGCCGCAAGGAAACACCACGTCTTGCACATCGCCATGACGTTCATATTCTGCTTCAGGCGCAAACATCCAAGAATCCCCCCGAATCAGGCATTTTTCTGGCTGCTCAAGGTCGAAAAGAGCCAGCCCCAGCCGGTAGATGGAACTCGACGGCGTGCGTCGAACGCCGTGGTAAATCATCAACCAACCGCGCGACGTTTCAATCGGTGGAGGTGACATTCCAATTTTGTTGGCATCCCACCAAGCCCCGCGGCGGGCTTCCAGCATGAGCTTGTGATTGCCCCAATGCCGCAAATCGGGCGAGTAGGAAATCCAGATGTGAGCTCCGAGCGGCGTCATGGGGCGATGGATCAAAGCCCAAGAGCCGTTAATCCTTCTGGGCAAAAGGGCCGCGTCTTTGTCGTCCGGCGACATGACGACACCGAGTCTCTCGAATACGCGAAAATCTTTCGTGAGTGCCAGAGACACGCCGGG
>QHYM01000084.1 GCA_003223295.1 Acidobacteriota bacterium
AGGGTGTGAAGGCCCGACGCGTTGACGTTGTGAAAAACGGAGTGTTCGAAAACTTTCTGATGTCACGCTCGCCGATCGCCGGCTTTGAGCACTCCAACGGCCACGGCCGCAGCCAGCCGGGACTTGCGGTCGTGGCCCGCCAATCCAATCTAGTGGTGACGACCTCA
Source organism: Acidobacteriota bacterium (assembly GCA_003223295.1). GTDB lineage: Bacteria > Acidobacteriota > Terriglobia > Acidiferrales > UBA7541 > Acidiferrum. The sequence continues at coordinate 168 of QHYM01000084.1, forward strand.
CAGCCAGTCTCCCGTGACGCGCTGAAAAAAATGCTGCTTGAGCAGATCAAGCAGCAGAATAAGCCTTTCGGACTGCTGTTCGAGGACATCGAAGGCGGCTTTACCATGACTCAGCGGTTTGTCCCCAATGCCTTCAACGTCCTTCCTGTCATGGTTTACCGCATATACGCCGATGGCCGGGAGGAATTGGTGCGCGGCGTGGACCTGATTGGCACTCCGCTCACGGTCTTTAGCAAAATCCTCGCGGCCGACGATGACGTGCAGGTGTTCAACGGGGTCTGCGGGGCGGAGTCCGGTTGGGTGCCTGTCTCGGCATCTTCGCCGGACATTCTCATTTCTCAGATCGAAGCGCAGAAAAAGGAAAAGTCGCAGGAGCGGCCGCCGATCTTGCCACCTCCGGGAGCTGACAAAAAATGAATCGTGCGCCAACAAGACTGTGGCTTCGGCGGGGACTCGTTTTGTGTGCGTTGCTCACGTTCCAGAAACAGTCGGGGCTGCGCGCCCAATCCGCCGGAGATTCTTTGGCACAACCAAACCAGCAGCCCGCTAATCAGGAAAGGGCGCTTTCGCGCGCGATGCGCGACGAGCTCTCTCGCTCGAAGAAAGATTTGCGCTTGGCCCAGCTTGAGGCGCCCTACTTCATCTCTTACCAAATCCGTGAAGTCCAAGATGTTGGCATTTCCGCCAGCAACGGCAGCCTGCTGGCCAGCGGCGAAAACCGCTCTCGCATGTTGACCGTTGAATTGCGAGTGGGCGACTATGCCCTCGACAACACGAATTTTTTCGCGGGTCCGGAATTTGCCTTCACCCGCAACCGCAGTTTCTTCGGGTTCAACGAGTTGCCGCTCGACGACAACTATCTCGAATTCCGTCGTGTGCTCTGGCTGGCCACGGACTCCGCCTACAAGCAGGCGCTCGAAAACCTGGCAGGCAAGCATGCCGCTCTCCAGAACCGCACGCGCACCGAAAACCTGCCGGACTTTAGCAAGGAAGAGCCCACTCGGACAAGCGACGTCTTGCCGTCCGAGAAGTTCCAACGCTCCGGTGCGGAATCGCTCGTGCGTGACCTGTCGAAAATCTTGGGCAACGTCTCGGAGCTTTACAATTCTTCGGTGACTCTAAGTGCCAGCTACTTGAGAACTGTCTACCTGAATAGCGAAGGCACTTCTTACGAGATAACGGAGCCTCTCGTCACGCTCGCGGCCAGCGCTTCGACCCAGGCGGTGGATGGAATGCCACTCGATGAATCAGTGGATTACTACGCGCGGTCCCTGGCGTCTTTGCCGGCACCCGATGAGCTTGCCGCGCGAATTCGCGACATGACCGTTCGCCTCGAAAATCTTCGCAAGGCCCCTCTCCTCGATCGTTACAATGGCCCCGTGCTCTTTGAAGGGCGCGCCGCATGCGAGATTTTCAGCGGCGAATTCGCCCCCGCGCTGACCGGACGTCGCAAGACCCTCTCCGGAAGCCCCGAGATGGATTCTATCTTCGGGCGTTTCTCGGAAGGTGGTTCCGCTTCCTTTGCCGATAAGCTCGGCGGGCGCGTCCTGCCGCAATTTCTGAGCGTGGTGGATAATCCCACGATTTCCAATTACGGCAATGCACCGCTCTTCGCCAGCTACAAAGTAGATCAAGAGGGCGTGCGCGCGCGCGAAACTCGGGTAGTCGAAAACGGCGTGCTGAAGACTTTCCTCACCACCCGCACACCCGTGGAGGGTGTGGCCCACAGCTCCGGTAACCGCCGCGGGCCCGGACCAGCGCCGAGCAACTTGATTCTCGTTTCGGAAAACGGCCAAACCGAAGCCGGACTCAAGCAACAATTTCTCGAACTCGTGAAGAAGCGCGGCCTCGACTACGGAATCATCATTCGCGAAATCGGGAGTTCCGGCGCGAGCATGGAAGAACAAGCCATGGCCATGATGTCCGCGATGACCGGCCGGGGTGAAAAGGGCAGGAACGTGTTGCTCGCTTACAAGGTTTACCTCGATGGACGCGAAGAACTGGTGCGCGGTGCTCGTTTATCCGGCATGAACGCTGATTCCTTCAAGGAGATTGTGAGCGCGTCTAAATCAGCTGCCGTATACACCGTCACGCAAATGCCGCATTTCGACTTCAGCATGATTTCGAGTTTTGCCGGAGGGGGGATGTCCGCGCCTCTTGTGTCCTACGTCGTCCCCTCTCTGCTTTTTGATGACCTGACTTTGGCCAAGCCCACCTCGGAACTACCGAAACCCCCTTTCAGCAGCCCGCCCACTGCGGCCCAATAATATTATGCCGTCTTCAACTTCGCAAGATACGGGGATTATCTTAGAGTTCCCGGAAATTTCTTCGGTAACGATGTTGGTTGTCCCAGCCGTTGCTGTGACAAGCTGTGACACCTTACTGTGACAAGCTATGACAGACGACTCTGACCGGACCTGGTTCGACAAAGGTATCGCTGAAAGGAAGAATTCGTGAGGACGCTGCGACAATTCGTGACTGGAATCGAGGCGATTCCGGCGAACACTTCGTGGTACTTGGCTGACCTGGGAGAGGCACGAGGAAAACAAGAGCTTTTTACAAACCAATCTCCCCAAACACTCAAGGCTCTGCGAGAGCATGCTTTGATTGAAAGCGCGATTTCGTCAAACCGGATTGAGGGAGTTGTTGCGGATCAGGCGCGCGTTGGAACCATTGTGTTCGGCCACAAGCAACTGCGCGACAGAGATGAAGAGGAAATTCGCGGGTATCGAGATGCTCTGAAACGGATTCACGAACAGGGTAAACAACTACCCGTATCTGAGGACACGATTCGAGAACTTCACAGATTGACTCGGGGCGGAGTTGGGGACGCGGGGCAATATAAAGAAAAAGACTCCGATATCATTGAGAAGTCGCCCGACGGAAGGCAAAGAGTCCGTTTCCGAACTGTTCCAGCGCGCGAAACTGCAACACAGATGCATGAATTGTTTTCGCTGTGGAAGGATTGCCTTGAACAGCGCCGAATCCATCCCTTGATTCTCTTAGCTGGCATGAATTTGGATTTCCTATGTATCCACCCGTTTAGGGACGGAAATGGTCGGGTCTCAAGATTGCTACTTCTCTTGCAGAGTTATCATATCGGTTTAGAAGTCGGACGCTATGTCAGCTTGGAGCGTGTGATTGAGGAGAACAAGGATCGCTACTATGAAACGCTGGAACAAAGTTCCAAGCGATGGCATGAGGGCACTCACGATCCCTGGCCGTACATCAATTACATTCTCTTCATTTTAAAAAGTGCGTATCGAGAATTTGAGGAACGCGTTGGTCAACTAGGTTCGTCGAAAGGGGCGAAGGCAGAAATGGTCTTGGGAGCCATTCGCGCTCAACTCGGAGAATTTCGCCTAGCGGATATTGAGCGCGCCTGCCCCGGTGTTGGCCGCGAATGGATTCGGAAGCTGTTGGTCGATTTAAGAAGTTCGGGCAAGGTGACTTGCCGTGGCAAAGGGCCTGCGGCACGTTGGCGCAATGAGACGAGTAAGGGTAGGAACTCTAAGTGAGGGTATTAGTGGGCGTAGGGTCTTGCGGGTTCGCAGT
>QHYM01000185.1 GCA_003223295.1 Acidobacteriota bacterium
CATGAGACGCAGAGCGATATTTTTTTCGTGCAGTCCGGCACAGCGACGTTGCTGGTTGGCGGGACTTACGTGAATGGCGAAACCGTTGCGCCACATGAAAAGCGCAACGGCACGATTCAGGGTGGCGTGCGACAGAAGCTGGCAGCCGGCGACGTGGTGCGGATTCCTGCTAAGGTGCCGCATCAGGTGCTCCTTGATGGTGGGCACGAGTTTACGTATCTTGTGGTAAAGGCGAAGGGTTACTAGGGCGGGCCGGACTGCGCGTGAGCGAGCCGATTCGAACGTTGCCATCCACTGAATTGCGGAACACCGTTGATTCTGTGACGCAAGATCCCCTCCGACGGCATGCTTTGGTGTGCTGATTGGGATGGGTTTGCTGGGTGTTGTTGCCGCGGCAGTATTGCCAAAAGGACATAAGCCGACATGAGCGGGCTCCGCATTTTGCGTCTCGGAAGTGTGAAGGACGTAAAGCATTTTGCGGAGCATGTGCAGTCACTCGCATTGACTATGCCTTGTGACCGCGAAATCGTTCATGGAGTGGAATCCCCGTTGTTGTTGCCGCTTGTGCGTGGAGGAATCCGCATCGGCAACCGAATCGCTGTTCAACCAATGGAAGGGTGGGATGGCATTTCGGATGGAAAGCCGAGCGAGCATACGATTCGCCGGTGGCGGCGATTCGGACAGAGTGGAGCGAAACTCATCTGGGGAGGCGAAGCGGTTGCGGTTTCGCACGAAGGACGCGCGAATCCGAATCAACTTGTGATGGCCGCAGATACGCGCAAAGGCCTGGCCGAACTACGAAGGGTTCTCGTCGAAGAACATAAGAAGATCACGGGTTCGGAGGATGGGCTTTTTATCGGCTTGCAATTGACACATTCGGGCCGATTCTGCAGGCCGAATGCCCACGATCGCCCCGAACCGCACATTTTGTATCATCACCCGATCCTAGATCGAAGATTGCGTTTGCCGAGCGATTTTCCGCTCCTCACTGACGGGGAAATTAGCGAAATCATTAAGCGATTTCACAGTGCGGCGAAAATGGCGTGGGAATTGGGATTTGATTTCGTGGACGTCAAACATTGCCACGGATATCTGGGGCACGAATTTCTGAGCGCGCACACGCGGGAAGGGAAGTACGGAGGGGGTTTCGAGAATCGCACACGATTTCTAAGAGAAGTGGTGGGCGGCATCCGGAGCGAAGCCCCAGGGCTCCACATTGCCGTGCGACTCTCCTCGTTCGACACGATTCCCTTCCGGCCCGACCCCGAACAGTCGGCGAATGGGAAATTGGGCCCAGGGATACCCGAACCGTACAGCGGCTGGATTCCTTACCGGTGGGGGTTCGGTGTCAACCCGAACGACCCCACGCAAATAGATTTGTCGGAGACGATCGAATTTCTTTCTTTGCTGGAAAAGCTGGAAATTCGTCTGGTGAATCTCACGGCTGGGAGTCCTTATTACAATCCACACATTCAACGGCCGGCCCTCTATCCGCCATCGGATGGATATCAGCCGCCGGAGGATCCGCTGGTGGGTGTGGCGAAACAGATGAACGTCACGCGCCAACTGAAGCAGCTCTTTCCAAACCTGATTTTCGTAGGGAGTGCCTACAGTTACTTGCAAGATTTTCTGCCGTATGTGGCGCAAGCGGCAGTGCGGGAAGGATGGGTCGATACGGTTGGTCTGGGACGAATGGTTTTGACCTACCCGGAAATTCTGTGGGACGCGGCCCGAGGAAACGCCATTCAGCACAGGCGGATTTGCCGAACGTTCAGCGATTGCACGACGGCCCCGCGAAAAGGATTGCCGTCTGGATGCTACCCTCTGGACAGCTACTACAAGATTTCCGAGTTGGCCGAACTATTGAGGACCGCAAAGGCGCAGCAATGACGACGAGCATCGCATCACTTCTTCAAAGGCAGAAGCCGGGCCGCAAGGTGCAGGGAATCGCCGCAGCGCTGCTGCCGTATGCGGCAGACGGACGCGTGGCTGTCGAAGCCTTTCAGGCGCATCTTCAGGCCACCCATCGGGCAGGTTTGATGAATGCGGTGAACATGGACACCGGCTACGTCAACTATCTGGATGAAGCCGACAAAAAGGGCGTGCTGTGCTGGACAAGAGAGGCGCTGGGAAAGGATGTACCGTTTGTAGGGGGCGCTTACATCGAGGGGCAGGCCGGCGATGTGGTTGAGCTCTACAAAAAGCAGATGAACGCCATCGCCGAATGCGGCGGAATTCCGATTTTGTTTCAGACGGGGCGGCTGCACGGAAAACCGGCGAATGAGAAGGCTGCTGTCTATCAAGCCGCGTGCCAAGGATTCCCTCACGTGCTGGCATTCGAGCTGGGACAAATGTTTGCGCCGAACGGCGAGATTTTTGATGAAGAGACCGTCCGGCGCTTGATGGACATTCCTGAAATCAAAGGAATGAAGCATTCTTCACTGGATCGCATCACGGAGTTGCGGCGGCTCGAACTGCGTGATGCCCATCGTCCGGACTTTCGCATTTACACCGGCAATGATCTGGGCATCAACATGATTGAGTACGGCTCGGACTATTTGCTGGGGCTGGCAACATTTGCACCCGATAAATTTGCCGAGCGCGACCGTTTATGGGAAGCAGGAGACCCGAGGTATTACGGTCTCTCAGACGCTTTGCAATATCTGGGGAATGTGGCGTTCCGTGAGCCTGTGCCTGCGTACAAACACTCCGCAGCGATTTTCCTTCACCTGACGGGGCGTATCCCCACGGATCAAACGCATCCGAAGAACCCCACGCGGCCGCCGTGGGAAGCCGAAATGCTGCGTGATTGCGCCCGGCGGCTAGGGCTAGGCTGCCTTGATGCCAGGGCGGATCGCGGGTAACTGAATCGATTGAAGAAGCACTAGTGGTACGCGGCGACAAAGGCTTTGTACGCGGCTTCGGTGCTTTCCGGTGTAGCGATTTCTGAAGTAATCAGGATGCGATAGCGGAAAGTGACACTCTGGTTGGGTTCCAGGGTGAGGTTCAACTCTTCCTTGCCATTGCTGAAAACTTTCTGGCCGAGAGGATTGGCAGCAAAAAGCCCGTACCCGCGCGCGTGCCAATACGTGGGGAAGCCGGGATTCGAAGGATGATCGAGAATTGAGACGGTGACTGGCTCATCGCCAGTTTTTCCACTGAGATTGCACCAGCGTCCACGCGTTCCCCAGGCAGCGTCGCCTTTCTTGCCTTCACTGGTCAGATAGACTCCGTTGACGCCTGTGTTGTCGAGCTTGGCCACCGTCGTGTCGCGGCCACTTGCGTCGGTGAACACTTCGGCCTTGTCCGAAGGAGCTTCGAGCGCGCGAACCACGCGAAGACCGAGCATGCCGTCCTTGGCATCGGCAAAAACCACTTTTTCGCCCTGCGAGACGATGGAGCGCTGCTGGATGGTGCCCATCTTTGGAGCATCTTGCGGCTTGATGGCTTCGGAATTGTTCCAGAAATCAATGCCATTGACGCTTTCGTAGTTGAGCCACAGCCCAGCATGATGCGGATGATCCACACGTTCACCGGGCCGCTGCTCCAGTGGGAAACCACGAGTGACGATGGTGCCCTTGGCAGTGCGCAAAGGATAGAGGACTGGCTTCGCTAGTTTGGAGGGCCAGATGTAGGAAGTAAACGGCTGGCCGTCGACGGAAATATCGACGCGGTGCTGCTGTTCGTTAACTGTGACGGAGATACGGTCACCGGGTTGCGGGTCGGCGGAGACGAATGACGTCAAAAGCATGGCCGACGCAATCAGGAATAGTGGTGCACTGACAAAGGGGATGCGCATCATTTGTTGTCGTTACCCTCCGCAGCTCAAATTTCTTCCGGCACAACATAAGGCGCGCGATAACTGCCACGCAAGAGGCGGTTCGCTTCGTCATCCCCAATGACCATCTCCTTCGCGGCATCGAAGCGCAAGGCGCGTCCCAGTCGGTACGAGGCGTTGGCCAGATGTACCAGCGTCGTCGAAATGTGTGCTTCCTCAATCGGTGAATGAATGTCCTCGGCGCGCCGGCTGCGAACACAATCAATGAAGTTCGCGTAATGGTCACCCGCCCCTTTGCCGGTTGGGCCAGGTGTGACTTCATCCGTTATCCACGTCTTGTAGGCATCGTATCCGTCCGCGGCGAGATAGCCGTTTGATCCATAGAAGATGTTGCCGACGGTGTTGGTCTTTGCATCTTTTGGCCCGAGAGATGGTGGGCCTGAAGCCTTCTTGCTGGCACCAGCGTTCAATCCCGCAGGGGGCACGCCGCTGGCTCCGTAAGCGCCAGTGCCAATCTCCGCCTCGTGATTGGTGATCCAGTGGCGTACCTCTAGCTCTATCATCTTGCGCTTGCCATCGGGACCATCGAAACAGAACGTGGCGTGGAGGGTATTGGGCGTTTCCTGGTCGTCCTGGAACATGAAGTGTCCACCCATGGCGTTGACCGATGCGGGGAACCGAACGCCCAATCCCGCGCGTGCGATGTCAATTTCGTGGATGGCTTGGTTGCCGACCTCACCGTTACCGGTGTCCCAAATCCAATGCCAGTTGTAGTGAAACCGGTTCTTCGTAAAAGGTTTCATCGGAGCCGGACCTGTCCACAAATCATAATTCACGCCGGCTGGAACAGGTTCCTCGGCAGCGTGCCCAATTGATGGCCGCCACTTATAGCAAAGCGCGCGCGCCAGATAGACGTCGCCGATGGTCCCGTCACTCAGATGCTTCATTGCTTCCAGCATGCCGGGATTGGAGCGCCACTGGCTGCCGTGTTGGCAGATTCGGTTGTACTTCTTCACGGCACGCACCAACTGCCGGCCTTCAAAGCAGTTATGGGAGCACGGCTTTTCCACGTAGACGTCTTTTCCGGCCTGGCAGGCCCAGATGGCCATAAGCGAGTGCCAATGATTGGGAGTGGCGATGGAAATAGCGTCGATATCCTTGTCCTGAAGCAGCTTCCGAATATCGACATAGGATTTGGGCTTTGGCAATCCTCGCTTCTCGATCTCGTCGAGGCGTTTGCTTGACACACTTTCATCCACATCGCAGAGGGCCGCAATCTCTGTGTTCGGGACCCGCGAGAAGCCGTGGATGTGATCGTTGCCGCGGCCTCGCACTCCGCAGATTGCCACGCGGACTCGATCGTTCGCGCCCAGAATCCGCGCGTAACCGGATGCCGTAACACTCAGCGCCGTTCCCGCGACACCTGCGCCGGTCACTTTCAAAAAGTCTCGGCGCGAGGCTTTTTCTGTAGACATACAACCTCCAAGAAGTCCGATGGGAGTGCAGCAGACCCGTCGGCCAGGACTACTAAGCGACTTCGTCCAATGTGTGGAAACACATCGGTGCTTGCGTCCTCCCAAACGAGCTAATGTTAATCCAAGACGGGGATTTGTGGTGTTGAGACTTCCTAAAGGCATTGTTTAGTAGTATGGATGGCGAGGCGGCTCAGTTATTCCGGTGAGCCGCAAGTGGCGTGGGGAGAAACAAAGGAAATGGCCATTCAGACGTTAAGCCGGGCTGAAAGCTCATTTCAGTTTTTCCAGTTTGACACTCTTCCATTTAGCTTCTATACATAGTTGCGTTTCTGCGTTCTTCTCAACTCACTGCTGGCATTGCAGGCGGCGGTTTCGGTCGCCCGTCACGGTGATTTCTTCATCCTTTGGAAGGATTGCTCAAGGAAATACGCGTTAGCACTTGGTCTGTTGAGCGCACGCTCTATGGGAACGACTTCCCTCAAATCACCAAACCGCAAAGACGGTTCGTCGTCCGCTCGCGGCTTAAAAGCCGAGCAGATTCATTCGGAAGTAGAAGACGTGCTTGCTTCGACGCCGTTCATTGACATTCATACGCACTTGTTTTCGCCGGCGTTCGGCAAGATTGGCTTGTGGGGGATCGACGAGCTGCTGACCTATCATTATCTCGAAGCGGAATTCTTCCGTTCCTCGGATACCACGCCGGAGGAATACTGGAAACTCTCAAAAGGGGAACGAGCCGAGGCTATTTGGAAAGCGTTGTTTGTCGAAAACAGCCCCGTTTCCGAGTCCACGCGCGGCATCATTACGGTTTTGCACGCCCTTGGATTGCCGACCGACGCTTCAGGATTGCGCGAGGCGCGGCGCTTCTTCACCGAGCAATCGATTGAGCCGCACATTCGAAGAGTCCTTCAAATGGCCGGCGTGAGTTCCGTGGTGATGACCAACGACCCGCTCGATCCTGATGAGCGAAACGTTTGGATGAATGGCGGCCAGAATCATGTGCAGTTTCACCCGGTTTTGCGGCTGGACCGCATCCTATGGGGCTGGCCAAACCATTGGCAGCAGTTGGCAAGCGAAGGCTACGCCGTGGACGAGAGTGCGTCAGGAAAATCGCTCGCGGAAGTCCGGCGATTTCTGGCCGATTGGCAGAAGCGCATGCGCCCGCTGTACATGGCGGTCTCGCTCACCGATTCGTTTCAATTTCCGGACGAGAGCATCACGGGCAAATTGCTGAGCGAAGCCGTGCTGCCATCTTGCCGCGAATTCGGGCTGCCGATGTCGTTGATGATCGGCGTGCGGCGCCAGGTCAATCCCAGGTTGCGTCTTGCTGGGGACGCCGTGGGCAAGGCGGATCTTCGCGCGCTCGAAAATCTGTGCCGCGGCTTTCCCGACAACCGGTTTTTGGTGAGCGTGCTCAGCCGTGAGAATCAGCACGAGCTTGCTGTCTATGCGCGCAAATTCAATAACTTGATGCCTTTCGGATGCTGGTGGTTCCTGAACAATCCCTCCATCGTGGAGGAAGTCACGCGAGAGCGGATCGAACTGCTGGGAACGAGCTTCATTCCGCAGCATTCCGACGCCCGCGTCCTGGAACAGGTCATCTACAAATGGCACAACACCAGGCGCACGCTCGCTCCTATTCTCGCGAATGCGTATCAGTTGCTTCATGCCGACGGCGCGGAAATCACTCGACAAATGATTCAGAGAGATGTGACCCGGCTTTTCCGCACGAATTTCGAGAAGTGGACGGGTCTGCGCGCAGGTTAGTCGCTACCGTCGAAAACAGAAAGCAAGCTGGCTTTGGAATGGTCCGCTTTCAGAGACGAGTCGAAAACGATCACTTTTGCTCGAGTAGTGCCTCCCGGAGAAAGTTCGCGATGGACTCCGTCAGCTTGCGTGGACTATCGGTGCGAACCACCGCCAGCGCCAGCTTTCTTGTCAAGCGGCGACCCTCGACGCGAAATTTTTGAAAGAAGTGCGAACGCCCGCGCAAGGCGTGCTCGGGGAGGATCGAATAGCCAAAGCCTGATTCTACGAGCCGCTTGATGGCTTCCGTATCATCTGCTTCCATCTGGGCCTTTGGCTGAACGCCGATCTCTTTGAAGAATCCATCGATGACCCGCCGCACGTTGCTACGCTTTGGATAAAGAAGAAATGGCACGTTTTCCAGTTCCGCGGGCCGCAAGGAACCAATATGACTGCTGGCTGTTTTCTTCATCGAAGGGCGTACGATGAGGAGTTCTTCATCGAAGAGCGGGATGATCTGGAGATTGTCTTCGGGGACGGGGAGCGAGATGAGCGCTAGGTCAAAACGACGATCGAGGAGACCGGCGACCATTTCCTCCGTCACCCCTACGGTGATACGAATCTCGGCTTGGGGAAAGCGGGCGCGCAATTGCCGGAGTGGACGGCCAAGCTGGTAAATAAGCGTGGTGACCCCGGTCGCGAAATGAAAAGGGCGCATATCCTTGGTTACGTCGTTTTCAAACTCCTGCTGGATATGCCCCATCAGCTTAACGACTTCCTTGGCGCGTTCCGCAAGCCGCAGGGCCGCGGGAGTGGGGATCAGCCGCTTCCCCCGGCGAACGAACAGTTCGGTGTGAAGTTCGTCGGCGAGATTGTGAAGCTGGAGGCTCACGGCGCCCGGAGACAAATGGATTTTTTCAGCCGCCCGGGTCATGCTGGGCGAATCCATGACCGCGAGGAAGAGTTCCAGTTGATGAACGTCCATTTGCACTCTCCGAGAAAGGCGCACATTCCGTTGCAGGCGAGCGCCCGCGCCTGGTTTATGATAAACGGGAAGCTGAATCCAAAGATGGCGTGGCGATTCTACACTGCCTGGAAGCGCTCGCGTCAAATTTGCAGCTTGCGCACGGAAAATATCAGCGTCAGGTATTTTGAATCAGTGCTGTCCCATTAAAAGTCGAATAGATTCAATTGCA
>QHYM01000033.1 GCA_003223295.1 Acidobacteriota bacterium
CCCCGCGTGGGGGCCAACTAGCCCTGTAAATCCTGCATGCTCCCCGGTCATTTCTCGATGGTTGCGGAGCGTTGCCGTTTCCCTAACTTATTGAACGATAAGACTTTACGAATAGGCACGGGCTTTGCCGGTATCAGGGGGCTTTCGAGACCCCCTTCTATACGAGGGTAGTGGGATCCAATTTCAGTCCTAACGTTTGAGGAGGTCGCATGACCATGTATCGTGCAGGAGTTTCGATTGTCGCCGGGGCGCTCTTCGCGGTTAGCGCGGCGGCGCCGAGCGCGCAAGCGGGGGCGCAGGCAGGCGGGCAAGCGTCCGTCCAGGCCGGCAAAACGCAGGCACAAGCAGGCGTTTCCAGTTCCACGTCCGCTGGAGCGGCAGCCCAGAACGGGCAAGCCAGTGCCGCGTTGGCCAATGGAACAGCATTCAACGCAGAGCTGAGCTCGCCGGTCGACTCGAAGAAATGCAAGCCCGGCGATGCGGTAAACGCGCGCACGACGGAGGCGGTCAAGGCCGAAGGCAAGACGGTGATCCCCAAAGGCTCAAAGCTGGTGGGGCACGTAACGCGGGCGTCGACGCGCGCCAAAGGGGAGGCTGAATCTTCGCTGGGCATCGTCTTTGACAAGGCGGTCCTGAAGCATGGCGAGGAAGTTCCCCTAAGCGTGGCGATTCAGGCCGTTGCTTCCGCGCAGAGTAGCGCTTCGGCTGCCGGCTCCGAGATGGACACGATGGGAGGCCTGAGCGGTTCAGCGGCTGGGCCAGGAATGGCTGGCGGACGCGGAGCATTAGGCGGCGTGACTTCCGCAGCCGGTGGCGCTGCGGGCACGGTGACGAACACCGCGGCTAATGTTGGAGGAGCTGCGGGCGGCACGTTGAATTCAGCGGCGAGCGCAGGCGGAAATGTAGCCGGCGGTTCTCGCGGGGCCATTGGCGGGCTGAATGCTGCGGGTCAGCTCACCTCGAATAGCCAAGGCGTGTTCGGTTTGAACGGCTTGAACTTGAACGCGGCAGCTTCGAATGCGACAGAGGGCAGCGTGATTACTTCAGCCGGAAAGAGCGTGCATCTGGACGGAGGGACACGCATGCTGCTGGTCACGCAAGCGCAGGCGGGTTCTGCCGGTGAGAGCAAGCCAAATTCCAAGTCCGGACAGAAACCGGAAACAAGCAAGCCTGAAAAACCGTAACGACCGTTCTCTTCTTGAAGGCCGTGCCGGGAGCAAAACCTGGCGCGGCTTTTTTATTTTTTGCGCGAGCTGCTCAAATGCAACCACGAAATTAGCGCAGACCACGTGTTCACGCGGTTAGATTCGAGTTTCCCAGTCAATCGCTCGTCCTTTGCTATACTCGCCCGCATGACTTCCGGATCGAAAAAACTGTTTCTTGTGGACGCGATGGCGCACATTTACCGGGCATTTTTTGCGCCCATGCCGCAGCGACTGACCGGGCCCAATGGCACGCCCACCAATGTTCCTTTTCTCTTTGGAAACATTCTGAAGCGCCTGATCAAGGATTACGAGCCGAAATACATAGGCATCGTTTTCGATCCGCCCGGGGCCACGTTTCGCGACAAGCTGTTTGAGAAGTACAAGGCGCAACGGCAGCCGATGCCGGATGAGATGCGCGTGCAGATTCCCCTGGTCCGCAGACTTTGCGAAGCAATGCGTTTGCCGATTCTCGAGGAAAGAGGCTTTGAAGCGGATGACGTGATCGGGACCATTGCCAAGCAAGCCGCCAAGCAGGGCTTCGAAGTGCTGATCGTCAGCAATGACAAGGACATGATGCAGCTGGTGCGGAAAAACGTCCGGACGCTGAAGACCGGTTCGGGAGGCGCAAAGGGCGACACCCTTGTCGATGAAGCTAAGGTTCAGGAGCTGCTCGGCGTGCCCGCGGAAAAAGTCGTGGACTATATGGCGCTTCTTGGAGACACCGTCGACAACATTCCCGGAGCCAAGGGCATCGGTGAAAAAGGCGCGGCTGAATTAATCAAGAAATACGGAAGTGTCGAAAAAGCGCTGGATCACGCCGATGAAGTTTCGAATAAGCGATATCGCGAGGCGCTCCAGCAGCAACGCGAGCAAGTGCTGATGTCCAAGCAGCTCGCCACGATTGCCACGGACGTCCCGCTGGAGCTCGATTTGCAATCGCTCGAGCGGCGCGAACCTGACCTGCCGGTGCTGGCGGCGCTCTATCGCGAGCTAGGCTTTGGCTCACTCTTGAAAGAACTCGGCACTCAGGCTATGGCGCCCCCTCCGGCGCAAGCTGAGCTTGCTGAGAAGGCCGATTACGCGCAGTTGGCGAACGCCTCAGAATTTCGCGAGTATCTTGCGACGCTGCCCGCGAAGCAGCCACTGGCGGTGTGGCTCAATCTCGACCCTGGGCAGCGCGAATCGGAAGGATTCGGGACGCACATGACCGGGATTGAAGTTTCTCCGAAAGCCGGTGAGGGACGATCCGTTTGGATGGACGAAAAGGGTGAAGTGTTGAGGGCGCTAAGGCCACTGCTCGAGGATGTTAAGCGGCCCAAGATCGTCCACGATCCAAAGATCATTGCCTTGCTGGCCGGAGAAACAAAGAACATCCAGGATGCCACGCAGCTTTATTCCTACCTGTTGCGGCCCACCACGGCGACTCACAATTTCGCGGACGTGGTCATGCGCCAGTTCAGCGCCGTGTTAGGTGGCGGACCCGGAGAACACGCCGATTATCTGCAGCGGCTTGCGCCGGTGCTACGCGAGCATGTGAAAGAGCAGCAGCTCGAAGGAGTCTACGAGAAGATCGACCTGCCTCTCGCTCCCGTGCTCGCTCGGATGGAACGGGCGGGCGTTCGGGTGGACCCCAGCGAGCTCGACAAGATGTCGCAAGCCATGGATAAGGAAGTGCGGCGCCTGGAAAAAGAGATCTGGAAACTGGCGGGCGTGGAATTCAACGTCAATTCGCCGCCGCAGCTCGCGGAAATTTTGTTCGACAAACTGAATTTGCAGCCTAACGCCCGCAGAGGAAAAGCAAAGGCGCGCTCGACTGCCGCGGATGTCCTGGAGGAACTGTCCGCGCAGCATCCGCTGCCCGCGAAAATCATCGAATTTCGGGAAGTTTCCAAACTGAAGTCCACGTACGTGGACGCGCTGCCCAAGCTGATTCATCCCGAAACCGGGCGGCTACACACCAGCCTTTCGCAGACCGGAGCGGCCACTGGGCGGCTCAGCTCGAGCGATCCCAATCTGCAAAACATTCCCATTCGTACGGAACTGGGACGGCAGATTCGCGCCGCGTTTATTGCGGAGAAGGGTAAAGTCCTGCTTTCCGCGGATTACTCGCAAATCGAGTTGCGGGTAATGGCACATTTTTCAAATGACCCTGTGCTTGTGGAGGCGTTTCGCAACGGCGAAGACATTCACGCGCGCACGGCGCAGGAAGTTTTCGGCGTCGGCCCCCTGGCGCAGACCGCCGAGCATCGCCGCGCCGCCAAAGCCATCAATTTTGGGATTATCTACGGCCTCTCTCCTTTCGGTCTCGCGCAGCAACTGGGCATCGAGCAGAAAGAAGCGGCGCAGTTTATCAACGCCTATTTCACGCGGTATCGCGGGGTGAAGGAGTATTTGGACAACATTCTTGCTGAAACGCGCAAGACCGGTGTGGCCAAGACGTTGTTTGGGAGAATCCGGCCAATTCCGGAGATTACCTCGCCGCAGGTGCAATTGCGCAACTTCGCGGAGCGTACTGCGCTCAATTCGCCGCTGCAAGGCACGGCCGCCGATCTCATCAAGCTGGCGATGATAAACATCGACCGGCGGCTGGCTGAAGAGGAATTCGAAGCAAAAATGATTTTGCAGGTGCATGACGAACTGCTTTTCGAGGCGCCTGCGAAAGAGCAAGCAAAATTGCAGAAGTTAGTGAAAGAGGAGATGGAAGGCGTCTACAAGCTGGCCGTTCCGATTGTGGTAGAGATCGGCGTTGGCTCAAACTGGCGCGACCTGGATTGACTCTGGTTGACATCAGGTGGCCTTCTTTGCAGCCAAACGGGTGCCCAATTGAGGTCTTTTACGGATAGCGAACGTTGCCGCACTTGTGACTAAATCTGCTTGGCATCTTTCTTTTGTTTTTTGGAGTCTAACTGGGGAACGTGGCCCTCGGTCCCTCGTTTGGAAGCTGATCTGTTAAAAAAAGAAACTCCTTTCCCAGTCCGCAGCGAGGTCTTCATGCGCCGGATGTTCCTGTTCCCTTTTGTGCTCGGCCCCGTTTTGTTCCTGATTGGCTGCATCGCGAACACCAACACGATAGGGCCGATGATCAACGTATCGGTCTCGCCACTTACGGCGAGCGTTGCCGTTGGTCAGACGCAGGCATTTACTGCGACGGTGGCGGAGAGCACGAAAGGCGTCACCTGGACGCTCACCCAAAATGGAACCGCATGTTCACCGGGGTGCGGCACGATCGCGCCGGCGAGCACAGCGAGCGGCGCGCCCGCAACCTACGCGGCGCCCGCTACAGCCCCATCGAATGCCACGGTGACCGCAACAGCCACATCCGTGGAGAACACGTCAAAATCCGATTCTGCCACGGTCACGATCACTCAGAACGCGAACGTATCCGTATCGCCCACGACAGCGAGCGTTGTGGTGGGGCAGACCCAGCCGTTCACCGCGACGGTCACAGGGACGAGCAATACTGGTGTTACCTGGACGCTGACGCAAGGCGGCACAGCATGTTCGCCGGGGTGCGGCACGATTGCACCGACGAGCACGACGAGCGGAACACCAACAACCTACACCGCGCCGGCAACGGCGCCTGCTATCGCGACGGTTACGGTTACGGCTACCTCTGTCGCGGACACCACCAAGTCCGCGTCAGCCACGGTCACGATCACCAGTCAAACTGGTGGAACTGTGACCGTCACTCCCAGCGCGGCCACAGTGGAGGTCTTCACCACGCAGCAGTTCACGGCTGCGATCAACGGCCTGCCCAGCACTGCGGTCACCTGGCAAGTGAATGGCGTCAGCGGCGGAAACGCGACGACGGGAACGATTTCCGCTAGCGGCCTCTACAGTGCGCCGCACGCCATCTCGAACAGCATCATCAAGCCCAACGACGCCCCCATTGTCATGCAAATCACCGCGGTTTCCCTGGCCAATCCCGCGAATAGCGGGACCGCCAATGTGACTCTGACCGTGCCAAATAGGAAAACAGAGAGCGCGCCAATTGACCTGGGCACTTCCGGGAGCAATGGGAACGACTTCGTCACCAAGGGCGGCAGGACGACTTGCTGCGGCGGCACCCTCGGTTCGCTGCTCACGCGCGGGGGAACGCAATACATTCTCAGCGCGGACCACGTGCTGGCCCGGAGCGGCGCGGGTACCGCGGGCGATCCCATCATGCAACCCGGATTGATCGATACAAATTGCATGTCTCAGGGAACCGCGACAGTGGCTAATTTGACGCAGGGCTCTTTCAATCTGCAAAACCCTTCCTCGGCAACCGTGGATGCCGCGATTGCGCAGGTAGCTTCCGGAGCGGTTAATTCCAGCGGCAATATTCTCCTGCTGGGATCGAGCACCGATGCCAGCGGAGTTCCTTTGCCGGGCGCACCCAACGGAGGGAAAGGACAAGCCGCATCAGTCAATCTCACTGTGGCGAAGTCTGGCCGCACGACCGGTCTGACGTGTTCCACGGTTGGAGCTACGAACATGAATGTGTCCATTGCGTACTCGACAAACTGCGACGGCACAGGAACGATATTCAATGTGACATACACGAATCAAGTGAGTGTTCTCGGCGGAGATTTCTCTGGGGCTGGCGATTCCGGGTCGCTGATCGTGACGCAAAGCAGTGCTACTCCTGTCGCGCTGCTTTATGCCGGATCGAACACCGACACGGTCGGCAATCCTGTTTCTGATGTGCTGAACTTCTTTGCCTCGGGAAGTAACACGGCCAGTTTTGTCGGCGCGGCGCGCACCAGTCCCGTGATTGGCTGCAGCTTGCCTGGGCCGCAAGCGGCCATGGCGGCGCGGCTTGCTGCACAGAAGGTCACTGCGTCCAACGACGCGCTCGTTCGCGCAACGGCAGTGCGTGATGCCCATCGCATGGAGCTGATGGCCCATCCCCAAGTGCAAGCCGTGGGCGTGGGGGCAAGTTACGACAACCCCGCCGACCCGGCGATTCTGCTTTTCGTTACAAAAGGACAACCGCAAACGAATCTCCCCGCAGCGATGGAGGGCATCCGCACCCGCATCATTGAAGGCCAAGTCTTCTCGCGGCGAGGCATGCTGTCGGCTGAGGAGAGCAACACACTGGAGCAGTCTGCGGCGCCGCCACAGCTCGTTTACTCTATCTCGGACGCAGAAGTTGAGCGCGCGAAGGTTGTGCATGAAGCACACGCGGATGAATTGATGAAGATGGCCGGGGTGCAGGGTGTAGGCATCACTTCAAGCGTAGACTCACCCGGTGAGGCGGCGCTGATGATTTTCCTCATTCGAGGCGTATCGCGTCCCGCCATTCCCGCTGTAATCGATGGAGTACGGACGCGGGTCCGCGAATCGAGCCGTTTCCGAGCGGGCGTGGGAGGGTCTTCGCAGCGCGGCTGCTCCGTGCCCGTCCCCGGGAAAAAGCCGGCTAACGGCGCGTCAGGCTCAAAACCGAAGCGGTAGTTGCGCAGTGGAACGGCAAGTCCCAATCCCGCTTTTCATTTCTTAACCCTTTTCTTCTAAAGGGTCTGGGCGTAGAATCCGCTCAAATCAAGCCGAGTTCGCTCCTTCGGCGGTGCTCGACCTGTCGGGAGGATGCTATGCGTCGGACGATGTTCGTTGCGAGTGGCATACTGCTCTTCGGAATTCTCTATCCCAAATCGAATTTCACTCAGGAAAAAGCCGGTTCCGCGGAACCCAAGATGACCCCGGAGGACGCGGCCAAGAAAAATCCCGTCCAGCCCTCGCCGGAAGGACTGGCAGAAGCGCGCAAACTTTATGGCTATGACTGCGCGATGTGTCATGGCAAGGATGGCAGCGGAAAGGGTGATCTCGCCCAGGATATGAAACTGGAACTTCACGACTGGCGAGATCCCGCTTCAATCGAAAAAATGACCGACGGCGAGCTTTTCTGGGTGGTCAGCTATGGAAGAGGGAAAATGGTGGGAGGCGAGGCTGATCGCTCTCCGGAAAAGGTGCGCTGGAAACTGGTAAATCTGGTACGGTCTTTCGGGAAAAAGGCCGCGGCGTCCGCAGACAAGCCAAAAACAGAAAGCCCGCAACCTTAATTGGGCGAGTTCTTCCTTGATGCCATCCCCAAGCTAAGGCGTTTCGATCACTTCCGGCCCCGTGTCGGCTCGCTGGCTCGTGGTATGCTCGCAAAGAGAATTCTTGAAAGGAGCACGATCATGGCGCACGCGCCACAATTCTTGAAGCTGGTCAATGAATCGAAAAAGAAAGTCAAAGAGACGAATGTAGCCGACGTCAAGCACGGCATCGATGCGGGCGAGAAATTTCTCCTGGTAGATGTTCGCGAGGACAACGAATGGGCCAACGGTCATATTCCCGGGGCAATCCACTTGGGGAAGGGCGTCATCGAGCGCGACATCGAGCAGGCGGTACCGGATCCTAAAGCCAAAATCATCCTCTACTGTGGGGGCGGCTTCCGCTCCGCACTGGCCGCGGAAAATCTTCAGAAAATGGGCTACTCCAATGTGGAATCCATGGACGGCGGCTGGAAGGGCTGGGTTTCGGCCGGGTTGCCGACGGCCAAGGGATAACCGCGCCGTCTTGGTTCTTGTTTCCGATTGAAAAAAATTGGCTGGGGCGGGAGGATTCGAACCTCCACCATCCTCATTAACAGTGAGGTGTCCTACCGATTGGACCACGCCCCAGCGGTGGCAATCCCCCGACGACTACGGGGAACGCTGCTGAAGTAGGTGGGCTCGGCCGCAGAAAAAAGCGGGCAAGGTGACTCCAAGATACCACGGATGCGCGGGACATGCGAGCCCCTTGATCAACCCGGAACGAATAAGCGGCGACATTTCGAGAGGGCGGACTTTCGAGCGTAAAAAATCCGGAGGCGGAATCAGGCATTTCACCGACGCCGTGCGTTTGCAACCGCTCAGAGGAAGAAATCAATTCATATTTTTTGACGGAAAACTTGAATGCGAACTCTCCGAAAGGAAAAGTTTTCGCCGCAACGAGCAGAAATGTTGCATTCCAGAAAATTTTATTGGAAACTAAGCGCTCAAAGTTGGCCCGGGTTTTGCACTTCCCGGTTAACACGTGGGACGCCCTAGTGTAGGGGCCCTTTCAGCGCGCTCCCCGCCAAAGTGCAAAAACGAACATGGCCCAGATTTTCCATCGAAGCACGAACTTCATCTCCCGATTTAGTGTCTTTTCGGCACTTTTCCTGATCGGGTTTGCAATTCTGGCGGTGCTGGCAGCTGCACGTTCGCCTTACCTGACGCGGCAGAACATCACGCGCGAACAGCCTGTGCAGTTCAGCCACAAACATCATGTGGGCGATGACGGAATCGATTGTCGCTACTGCCATACCAGCGTGGAGACCTCCGCCGTTGCCGGGATCCCGCCGACAAAAACCTGCATGAATTGCCATTCCGTGCTGTTCAACAACGTGGGCTATCTGGAACCGGTCCGCGAAAGCTACCGAACCGACAAATCCATCGAGTGGGTGAAAATCCACCGTCTTGCGGATTTCGTGTACTTCAACCACAGCATTCATGTGAACAAGGGCGTTGGGTGCACGACCTGCCACGGACAGGTCGATCAGATGCCGCTGGTTTTCCAAGCGAACACGCTGCTGATGCAATGGTGCCTGGACTGCCACCGGAACCCCGCGCCGAATTTGCGGCCGATGGACAAAGTTTTTGCCATGGATTGGCAGCCGGGACCCCATCAAGAAGAACTGGGGCAACAATTTGTGAAGGAACGAAACCTTCGGACAACAGCCGAGCTGACGAGCTGCTCGACCTGTCACCGTTAACGGACTTTATGAACGCGCGCTCACATGAAGAACAGAAGGACGACGGGCCCGCTTTAGACGAACATCGGGAAGACGCGTCTTTGACGCCGCGGCCGCTGGACCTTGCCGCGGTGCGTGCCCGGTTGCAATCAAAAACCGGAAAGCAGTATTGGCGCACTCTCGAAGAGCTTGCGGGCGATCCAAACTTTGAGGAGCTGCTCCACCGGGAATTCCCGCGTCAGGCGCCCTCGGAATGGGACGACTCCGTTGACCGGCGCGATTTTCTGAAGCTCATGGGGGCTTCCCTGGCGCTTGCGGGCCTCTCTGGCTGCGGGCGCGCTCCAGAACAATACATCGTTCCCTACGTCAAGCAGCCGGATGGCATGGTGCTGGGCAAGCCCCAGTATTATGCGACAGCGATGCCGTTTGGAGCCGACGCGATCGGCTTGCTTGTGGAGAGTCATGAAGGGCGGCCCACAAAAATCGAAGGCAACCCTGACCATCCTTCAAGCCTCGGCGCAACCAACGCATTTGCGCAGGCATCCATCCTGGATCTGTACGATCCCGATCGCGCGCAAACGGCAACCAAGGCAGGCGAGATTCAGACTTGGTCGCAGTTCCTGGACGCCGCGCAAGCAGTGGCCGCGACATTACGGTCCACGCGGGGCGAAGGTTTTCGCGTTCTCACTGGAATCATCAATTCGCCGACCCTTGCAGCGCAATTCCAAACCATCCTGACGCTCTATCCGCAGGCCAAATGGCATCAGTGGGAACCGGCCGTCGGGGATGGAACGCGCGAGGGAGCGAAGCTGGCTTTTGGCAGCTACATCAACACCGTCTATCGCCCCGAGAACGCCGACGTCATTCTTTCGCTGGATTCCGATTTTCTCACCAGCGGGCCGGGCAATGTCCGCTACATGCGCGAGTTTTACCGGCGCCGCAAGCTGGACCAATACTCCGAGGCGGATCGCGTTGGTCTCGAGATGAGCCGACTGTATGTGGTCGAGCCCACACCTTCAGTGACCGGCTCCAGCGCGGATCATCGCTTGCCCCTGCGGTACGCGGAGATCGAACAGTTTGTGCGCGCCTTGGCGGCAAAGCTGGGATTGGGGGGCAGCGGGAAGCTCGCGCCCGCCGCGGAAAAGTGGCTCAACGCGGTGGTAAAGGATTTGCGGAAGTATCCTCGCCGCACTCTAGTGGTCGCAGGCGAGCAACAACCGGCGGAAGTCCACGCCCTGGTTCACGCCATCAATGCAGCCCTCGGCAATGTCGGCACGACACTGTACTACACCGAGCCGGTCGAAGCGCATCCCGTCAATCACCTGGAATCGCTGCGCGAGCTTTGTACGGACATTGACGCGGGCAAAGTAACAACACTCCTGATTCTCGGGGTCAACCCGGTATACACCGCGCCTCACGATCTTGATTTCACCTCCAAGCTGCTCTTTGACGAAAAAAGCAAGGCGAAAAAGATCGAGACGGTCATCCACGTCAGTCCACATTTTGACGAAACTTCGCAATACTGTGATTGGCACGTGGCTGAATCTCATTACCTGGAAACCTGGGGAGATACGCGCGCTTTTGACGGCGCCGTGAGTGTCGTGCAGCCGCTGATTGCGCCGCTCTACCGCACGCATTCCGCGCACGAAGTGCTGGCCGCGTTCACCGATAAGCCGGGGCTTTCGGCTTACGATGCGGTTCGTGACCGGCTAAAAGCCGCGAATCCTTCCGCGGATTTCGAAAAGTTCTGGCGCAAAACGCTGAACGACGGCGTGGTGGCAGGCACTGCGTTTGCTCCCCTCAATGTTTCGTTGAAGTTCAATCCCGCGAGCCTGCCGCCGTCCAAAGAGAGTTCCGCCGGCGAACTCGAATTCCTTTTCCGGCCGGACCCGAGCATCTACGATGGGCGCTTTGCAAACAACGGCTGGCTCCAGGAACTACCGAAGCCCGTGACCAAACTCACTTGGGACAACGCCGCGCTGGTGAGTCCAAAGACGGCGGAGAAACTCCAACTCACGCACAGCATTCCTTCACGAGGCGGCGAACACGGGCAGATTCTTTCGAACGTCGTCGACATCGCGCTTTCCGGAAGCAAGGTGACGGCCGCTGCCTGGATCACGCCCGGGCAAGCCGAGGGCGTTGTGGTGCTGCCGCTAGGCTACGGCCGCAAGAAGGCCGGCTATACAGGCACGAACAAAGGCTTCAACGCCTACGCCGTGCGTACTTCGAGCACGCTCTGGACCGCAACGGCGCCCGCCAGCATCATCCGGAAAACGGGTGACGATTATCCGCTCGCTTGCACGCAGTATCACTTCAACATGGAAGGCCGCCACATCCTCGTTTCCAGCAGCCTCGAGGAATACCACAAGAATCCCAATTTCGCTCATGAACACGAGGAAGCCCCGACCCCGGAACTTTCTCTCTACAAGGGCGAAGCAGAATTTTCGTATAAACATGTTGACAAATGGGCGATGGCCATTGACCTGAACAGCTGCAACGGCTGCAACGCCTGCGTCATTGCCTGCCAGGCGGAAAATAACATCGCGGTTGTCGGCAAGGATCAGGTCATGCGTGGCCGCGAGATGCACTGGATTCGCATCGATCGCTATTACACGAACACGGAATCTTCGACCAGCGGCAAGTCCACCGGCGATCCCTCCGAATATCAGCCGGCGCTTGATAATCCGGAGACTTTTTTCCAGCCCGTGCCCTGCCAGCAATGCGAGAACGCACCCTGCGAGCAGGTCTGTCCAGTGGGCGCAACGGTGCACAGCGCAGAGGGCCTGAACGACATGACGTACAACCGCTGCATCGGGACGCGCTACTGCTCGAATAACTGTCCGTACAAGGTGCGTCGCTTCAATTTCCTGCGCTTCCAGGACTGGGAGACGCCGCAGTTCAAGCTCATGCGCAATCCGGAAGTCACCGTGCGCAGCCGCGGCGTGATGGAAAAGTGCACCTATTGCGTGCAGCGCATCAGCAACGCGCGCATCGAAGCGGAAAAGGCGGACGGGGGCAAGGGGCGACCCATCAATGACGGCGAAATCATGACGGCGTGCGAACAGGCTTGCCCGGCGCAAGCCATCGTTTTCGGCAATGCCAATGATCCAAACAGCCGCGTTTCCAAGCTGCGAGCTCAGCAGCGCAACTACTCGATTCTGGCGGAACTGAATTCGCGCCCGCGCACTACCTACCTTGCGGCTGTGCGAAATCCGAATCCTGAGTTGGAGAACACATGAGCGCCGGCCAGCCGCCAATCGATTCTCCCGAAATCCGCCGCCTGACGCCGGTGCTGGGCCCGGGTCACACGTTCCGCTCGGTCACGGACAAAATCAGCTCGATCGTGCTCACGCGCCCCACTTCCTTTGGCTGGTTCGTGGGCTTTGCGATTGCTTTCAGCCTCACGGGCTTGATGACCATCGCCATCGGCTGGCTGTTCACCAAGGGCGTCGGCATCTGGGGCATCAACATCCCCATCGGCTGGGGATTCGCCATCGTGAATTTCGTTTGGTGGATTGGTATCGGCCACGCCGGCACGCTCATCTCCGCCATCCTGTTCCTGCTGAATCAAAAGTGGCGCACCTCCATCAACCGTTTCGCCGAGGCCATGACGCTCTTCGCCGTTGCCTGCGCCGGTATTTTCCCGCTGATCCACACGGGGCGTCCCTGGATGGCGTTTTACATGTTTCCGTACCCTAGCACCATGAGTCTGTGGCCGCAGTTCCGCAGTCCACTCATTTGGGACGTGTTTGCCGTTTCTACCTATGGGACAGTCTCGCTGCTCTTCTGGTTCGTCGGGCTCATTCCAGATTTGGCCACATTGCGCGATCACGCCGTGACGAAACCCAAGCAAATCATCTACGGTATGCTTGCGTTGGGTTGGCGCGGTTCGGTGCGCCACTGGCATCGCTACCAGTCGGCGTATCTGCTTCTTGCCGGACTGGCGACACCCCTGGTGCTCTCCGTCCACACCGTCGTAAGCTTCGACTTCGCCATAGCTATCGTCCCGGGCTGGCACACCACCATCTTTCCGCCTTATTTCGTGGCCGGAGCAATCTATTCAGGCTTTGCCATGGTGCTAACCATCGCCATTCCATTGCGCAAAGCGTATGGACTGGAAGACTTTATCACCATGCGGCATCTCGACAACATGGCCAAAGTCATGCTCGCCACCGGGCTTATCGTCGCCTACGGTTATTTCTTTGAATTCTTCCTTTCGCTCTACAGCGGCAACAAATTCGACGTTTACTTGGTGCAGCAGCGCCTCCACGGGCCTTACGCCCCTTTCTACTACGCTTTGATTCTATGCAACATCCTGACGCCACAGCTCCTTTGGTCTTATAAACTGCGCCACAACGTCGCGTTTCTCTTCTTCATGTCCATCGTCGTCAATATCGGCATGTGGCTGGAGCGGTTCGTCATCGTGGTAATCAGCCTCACGCGCGACTTTGTGCCATCCGCCTGGGGCCGCTATCTACCGACATTCTGGGATTGGGCCACGCTCATTGGCACGATCGGCATGTTTGTCATGTTGCTCTTCCTGTTCGTACGCGTTCTACCAGCGATCTCCATCGCCGAAATGCGCGAACTTGTTGCGGAAACGTCTGAGGACGAAAAGTAATGGAACATCATCGTTCCCACATCTATGGCGTGATGGCGGAGTTCGATGCTCCCGAGCAGCTTATTCACGCCGTAGAGAAAACGCGCGAGGCGGGTTATCACCGCATGGACGCCTATACGCCGTTCCCCGTGGAAGGCCTTGCTCATGCCATGGGGCTGAAGCGCAACATGGTGCCCTTCATCACGCTTCTCGGTGGTCTTGCTGGTGGTCTGGGCGGTTTTGGTTTCCAATACTGGGCCGCAGCAATCAGCTACCCGCAGAACATCGGAGGGCGTCCGCTCAACAGCTGGCCCGCGTTTATTCCCGTGACTTTCGAGCTTACGGTCCTGGGGGCCGCTCTCTGCGCCGTATTCGGCATGCTAGCGCTCAACCGCCTGCCTCAGCCCCATCATCCCGTTTTTAACGTGAAGCGCTTCGTCCATGCTACCTCAGACCGCTTTTATCTTTGCATCGAAGCGCGCGACCCGAAGTTCCACGTCGCGGAGACGGCGCGCTTCCTCCAGGGGCTGCACCCGCATCACGTCACCGAGGTGGTCTATGACTAGCACCTCGCGCATTCTCGTTGCGGCTTGCGCCGTGGCCGGGTTCCTTTTTGCCGGAGGATGCCGCTATCTCAAGCAGGACATGGCCAATCAGCCGAAAACCCTCCCCTTTTCTCCTTCGGATTTCTTCGAAGACGGTCGTTCCGAACGCCCGCTGCTGGAAAATACCGTGGCGCGCGGCTCGATTGCAGACGATACTCTCTTCGCGCCCAAAGACTCGAATGCTTTTCCGTTGCCCGTAAATAAGGAACTTCTCGAGCGCGGCCAGGAACGGTACAAAATCTTCTGCACTCCCTGCCACGGCTTGCAGGGCGATGGCAACGGCATGATTTCCATGCGCGGGATGAAGCATCCGCCCAGCTTTCATCAGGATCGTCTTCGCCAGGCGCCCAACGGCTATTTCTACGACAACATCACCAACGGCTTTGGTGCCATGTACGGCTATTCGGCGCAAATTCCTCCTCGCGATCGCTGGGCCATCATCGCTTACCTTCGCGCACTGCAGCTCAGCCGCAATGCAAAAGCCGCCGATTTGCCCGCGGCGCTTCGCGAAAAACTGCATCAGTCAGGAAACGCCCAGGATTCGATAGGAGGCCATAACTGATGGCCGCGCAAGAATATCCCGCGCCGGAAAGCGTCAGCCGCCTTCAAACGCGCGCGTTTGGCGTGGGCGCCATGGCCCTGCTGCTGGCGATTTACGGAGCTATTCATTCGCCTGAAACCTTCTTCCCTTCCTATTTGATGAGTTTTCTTCTGGTGCTGGGCCTGGCCCTCGGCTCTCTGGGTCTGGTCATGCTGCAACACTTGACCTCAGGCCATTGGGGCATCATCATCCGGCGTCCCCTCGAATCCGCCACCCGCACGCTCCCATTGCTTGCCGTCGCCTTTTTGCCCATCGCCATTTTCGGCATGCGCTACCTTTATGCCGGGCATGGTGATGATAAAGGCTGGCTGAACGCTCCAGCGTCGGGCGAAGGCGCGCTCTCCGCCTTTCAAAAGAACTATTTAACGCACAATGGTTACCTGATTCGCGCGGTCATCTATTTTGCCGTGTGGCTCGCCCTGATGTTCATCTTCAACGTTTTGTCGAAACAGCAGGACACCAACCGGACGGATCGGGCGTTGCGGCAACGTTTTAAGATACTCGCCGGCCCCGGAATCATTCTCTATGTTTTTGCCATGAGCTTTGCCGCCATCGACTGGGTCATGTCCATCTCTCCCCACTGGGCTTCCACAATCTACGGATTTCTTTTCGTCGCCGGACAGCTCATCTCCTCCATGGCCTTCATGATTGCCGTGGTAGTGCTGCTCGCTCGCACCGAGCCTTTCGCCGGCATCCTTCAGCCGCGTCATCTCCACGACTTGGGAAAACTGCTTCTTGCGTTTGTGATGCTGTGGGCGTATTTCGATTTCTCACAGTTGTTGATCATTTGGTCGGGCAACTTGCCGGAGGAGATCAGCTTCTATCGCACGCGGCTCTACGGCGAATGGGGCATCGTCGCCGTTATCGTCGTCGTCTTTCATTTCTTTGTCCCTTTTTTCCTGCTCCTCTCCCAGGACCTCAAGCGCAATGCCAAGGTTCTTCCGAAGATTGCCCTGTGGCTCATCCTCATGCGCCTCATCGACCTGTTCTGGATGACGCGGCCGGAATTCACTTCGAGCGCAGTGCCCTCCTGGCTCGACCTGGTATTGCCCATCGCCCTGGGCGGGTTGTGGCTCGGCTTCTTTGCTTTCAATTTAAGGCAGTGTCCGCTCCTGCCTCTCGGTGACCCCGATCTTGCGGAGGCCATTAAGAACCATGAGCACTGAGCACCCCAAGAGCGACCGCGGAGCGGATGGAGCACCCCGCCATTCCGACGTTTCCTTCGAGGAACGCGACATTAAGGTGGGCACCATCTATTGGTATCTCTTTGCGCTCGGCGTGGCCACGGCAGCCGCGCTGGTGATTTGCATTTTCATTCTCCATTTCACCTCCAATCTCGCGGCCTCTTCCGACACCGCGCCGCCCCCTTCTCGCGAGGCTCTTGGAAAAGACTATCCGCCGGAACCGCGGCTCCAGGGTGTTCCTGGGCATGTGGACGATCCACAGAAGGATTTGCGGCAAAAACTGAAGGCAGACAATGACGCGAATGAGAAATTGCAGTGGATCGACAAGAATGCCGGCATCGCGCAGATTCCCGTCGAGGACGCAATGAAGATCATTGAGGAAAAAGGATTGCCCGGAGCGGCCGCGCCGCCAGTGGAGAAAAAGAAATAACCGATGCAAAGAGTTCGTTACATTTTCGGAATCGCCGCCCTGCTGCTGGCAGCATCCTGCGCTTTGCAGGCGCAGACCGTGCCCAGCAACGTCGGCTCTTCGGCCGCAGCCTTGCCTCCCGCTTTGCAGAATGTGGGGTTCGAGCCGCCGCTCAATGGGCAGCTGCCGCCCGATGCTCACTTTCGCGATGAAAGCGGCCGCGATGTTCTGCTTCGCGAGTTCTTCGGCCAGAAGCCCGTGGTCCTTGCCTTCGTTTATTACAGCTGCCCGATGCTGTGCGACGAGATCCAAAGAGGTGTCGTCGGCACTTTGCGCATGCTTTCCTTCAACCCTGGCCGTGACTACGAAGTGGTTTTCATCAGCTTCGATCCCCATGACACGACGGAAATGGCCGCAGAGAAAAAGAAAGTGGCTCTCGAACGCTTCCACCGCCCGGAAACGGTCTCGGGCTGGCATTTCCTGACCGGCTCGGAAGAGTCTATTGAAGCCGCGACGCGTGCCGCGAATTTCCGGTTCCGCTATGATGCGAAGTCCAAACTATTCGCTCATGCCAGCGGCGTGATGATCTTGACCCCGGGCGGCCGCATCTCCCGCTACTTCTATGGTGTCGAGTATCCCGGCCGCGACATGCGCTTGGGCCTTGTGGACGCCTCCGCTGGAAAGATTGGCTCGCCCATCGACCACGTTTTGCTGTTCTGCTACCACTATGACCCCTCGAGCGCAAAGTACAGCGCTTCCATTCTTAGGATTATCCGCCTCGGCGGCATCCTGACGATTCTCTTGCTCATCGGGGGCATCTGGATTTCCCGGCGCCGTGACCTTCGGGCCGCCCGTTCGAATCTGCAAGGAGCGCACTAGAATCGTGCAATCGCAACTGCCATTGTATCCGCCAGAAGCGTCCAACTTTGCGCCGCATGTTGACGCGCTAATGATTTTTATTACTTCCGTCTGTGTCTTTTTTGCCGCCGGAATCACCATCGCCATCATCTATTTCTTTTTCAAATACCACCGCAAGCAGGTCGATGCTATCGGCGTCCCCATTCACGGTGATCCGCGCCTCGAAGCCGCCTGGATCATCATTCCTTCGATCCTCGCGCTGGCCATGTTTGCCTGGGGCGCTGTGGTCTATGTGGACTATCGCCACACTCCCTCAGACACGCTCGATATCTACGTCATCGGCAAACAATGGATGTGGAAGGTGCAGCAGCCCAACGGCTTGAAGGAAATTAACGAACTGCACGTCCCCGTCGGCCGCAACATTCGCTTGATCCTGGCCAGCGAAGACGTTATCCACGATTTCTTCGTGCCGGCTTTCCGCGTGAAGATGGATGTCATCCCCGGCTACAACCGTTACAACACCATGTGGTTTCGTCCCACTAAAGCCGGGCGCTACCACTTTTTCTGCTCGCAGTATTGCGGCACAAACCATGCCTTGATGGGCGGATGGGTCACGGTCATGGAGCCCACGGAATACGCCGCGTGGCTTTCGGGTTCGGGTGCCGGCGGAGCCAATCCGGTCGCCGTCGGCGAGAAACTCTTCGCGGAAAAGGCCTGCATCACCTGCCATCTGGCCAATGGCACCGGTCGCGCCCCGTCTCTCAATGGGCTCTATGGCGCACAAGTGCTCCTGGCCGGCGGCGCCACCGTCACTGCCGATGAGGCATACATCCGGGAATCAATTCTCCAGCCCAACGCAAAAATTGTTGCCCGCTACGAACCGCTGATGCCGCCGTACCAGGGACAGTTGACCGAGGAGCAAGTTATTGCGCTCACCGAATACATCAAGTCTCTGCGATCGCAGCCCGTTCCCGTCAAGGGCTCCGGAATCGCCCCGGTAAGGGGCGATGAAACCGCTCCGGCCCCGGAGAAAAGATAAGTCATGAGCACCGCACCTTTAGTTCCGGAGCACGAATTGCCGGATACACATTATTTGAACGCCACCTATGGCTCCGGCCGTAGCATCCGCGCTTGGCTGCTCACCACCGATCACAAGCGCATCGCCTTGCTTTACCTCGCCTCCGTCACGGTTTTCTTTTTCATTGGCGGCATCTTCGCCACGATGATCCGCATTCATCTCCTGACCCCCGGCGGCGCGCTGGTTTCGCCGGAAACCTACAACAAGCTCTTCACCATGCATGGCGTGGCCATGATTTTCTTTTTCCTCATCCCGTCGATCCCCGCCATTCTCGGGAATTTCTTGATCCCCATTATGATCGGCGCAAAGGACCTGGCCTTCCCGAAAATCAATCTCCTGAGCTGGTACATTTATCTTATCGGTGGTTGCTTCGTGCTCTATTCCTTCGGCACCGGCGGCCTGGACACCGGCTGGACCTTCTATACGCCGCTCAGCAGCATCTATTCGAACTCCGCGGTCACGCCCGCGGTCATCGGTATCTTCATCAATGGCTTCTCTTCGATTCTTACCGGCCTGAACTTCATCGTCACCATCCACACCATGCGTGCGCCGGGAATGACCTGGTTCCGCCTGCCGCTCTTCGTCTGGGCGCATTACGCCACCAGCCTGGTGATGATTCTTGGCACTCCCGTGGTCGCCATCACGCTCCTGCTCGCCGGCCTTGAACGCATGTTTCACCTGGGCTTTTTCAATCCGTCCATGGGGGGCGACCCCATCCTCTTTCAGCACCTCTTCTGGTTCTATTCGCACCCCGCCGTCTACATCATGATTCTTCCTGCGATGGGCGTAGTCAGCGAAATCATTCCCACCTTCGCGCGCAAACCTATCTTTGGCTACTCCTTCATCGCCGCGTCCAGTATCGCCATCGCCGTCATCGGCTTCTTCGTTTGGGCCCACCACATGTTTGTCACCGGCGAGTCCACTTACGCGGCCCTGGCGTTTTCCTTCCTCAGCTATCTGGTCGCGATTCCTTCGGCGATCAAAGTTTTCAATTGGACGGCCACGCTCTACAAAGGCTCCATCTCTTGGGACCCGCCAATGATCTATGCCCTCGGCTTCATCGGTCTGTTCACCATTGGCGGCCTCACAGGTCTGTCCCTCGCCTGTCTCGGCTTGGACATTCACGTCCATGACACCTATTTCGTTGTCGCCCACTTCCACTACATCATGGTGGGCGGCGCGGTGATGGGTTATGTCGGCGGTCTGCATTTCTGGTGGCCGAAGATTACTGGCAGGCTGTATCCAAAAGCTCTTTCGCGGTTTGCGGCCATAGTTCTCTTCATCGGCTTCAATCTGACATTCTTTCCCCAGTTCATCCTTGGCTATCTCGGGATGCCGCGCAGGTATCACAGTTATCCGCCGGAGTTTCAAGTCCTCAACGTGTTATCTACGGCAGGCGCGTCCATTCTGGCGGTAGGCTACCTACTGCCGATGCTTTACCTGTTTTGGTCCATGCGTTATGGCAAAGTCGCCGGTCCGAACCCCTGGCCTGCTACAGGCCTCGAATGGAAGACCGATTCGCCGCCCCCCACGGAGAATTTTCACGTTACGCCCGTGGTGGATTGGGAGCCTTACGATTACCGGAATCGCCCGGACCTGGGCTTGGCTGCGGGAGGACCGTTGGCCCCGGCCCACGGCGACGACTAATTCGCTGGCCGGATTTGCGCCGACGGAGTTTTTCAACGGCCGGCGTGTTATGGCCCCGGTTTTGTAAAAGCCGGGCTTTAGCCCGGCTAGAAGGATTTATAGAGTCTGGGCTCCGGCCCAGCTAGAAAAAACGAGGAGCGCCGCGTGCATCGCACCGGAGAACTGTACGGTCAATTTCAAACTCTCGAGCAGCAGAAAGAATCTTCCACGCTGGGCATGTGGATCTTTCTCGTCACCGAGGTCTTGTTCTTCGGCGGCATGTTCCTGACCTACACCATCAACCGCCACCAATACTTCACGGCGTTCGGCATCGGCAGCAACACGCTGGACATCAAGCTGGGCACCATCAACACCGGCGTTCTCATCCTGAGCAGCTTGACCATGGCCATGGCCGTCTGGTCCGCCCAGGTGGGCAAGAAAGGGCTGGTCACCGGTTTTCTGATTGCCACGCTCGCTCTCGGCACCGTCTTTCTCGGCATCAAGGTGGTCGAGTACAAGCAGAAATTCGATCACCACCTCATTCCTGGCCACGGCTTTGACGTCTGGTATCAGGTCGACAACACCAAACCTGAAACCGAAATGGGAAAAAAACTATTGGACGATGAGCGAGAGGAGCTGCACAAAGCCACCCTCACCGACCCGGACATCCAATCCCATGCCCAGCTCTATTTCTCGCTTTACTTTGCCATGACCGGCCTGCACGCCCTCCACATGATCGTCGGCGCGGGCCTGCTTATCTGGCTCATCAAACTATCGATGCGGGGCCGCTTCACGCCGCAATACAACACGCCCGTCGAAATCGTCGGGTTGTACTGGCACTTCGTCGATATCGTGTGGATTTACCTGTTCCCGTTGTTATATCTGATCGACCGGCATCGGTAGCAAAGTTTGGGAGAGCACTCCGTGTCTGAACACTCTGAACACATCGTTTCGCCGATAGTTTACATGGTGATCTTTTTCGCGCTGATTGCCGGTACCACCGTTACGGTTTTGGCGGCTTTCCAGAATTTTGGCCAGTTCAATATCGTCATCGCTCTCGGCATCGCCACGGCGAAGGCCACGCTCGTGGTTCTTTACTTCATGCACGCGCGTTACAGCCCCAGGCGCACGCAGCTCGTCATCGTTTGCGCTGTCTTTTGGCTGGCCATTATGCTTGCGCTGACTCTTTCCGATTATCAGACGCGCCAGCAGCATTTGAGCCGCATTGTTCCCCCCGCAGCCCTTTACCGCGCCTAAATATTTTCTATCTCTGATTTTTGTTGTTTCTTGGAGTCTCGAACTTCACGCCTTCAAACATCGTGAGCACACAGACTTTCGCCGCACAAGATAGACTCCGGGGTGTTTTGGGGTACTTGGTGAGACTCAGGAGAGGTCAGTCTGCTCACCGATGCGGCGAAAGTATCGGGGAGAAGCGAACCGGCCCAGCCCTCAATCCCCTAAAGGGATCCTCGGCTCGCCTCCCCCACGCCTATAGGAACTGCAACCTCTGCGCCATACCTAATCCCTTTGTTTTCAGCACACTCCGCACTAATTCCGGGTAAAAAAGCTCCACTCCCCCCGAAAAATTACCTGCCCGAAACTCTCGTGGCTTCCGCTTGTAGGGTAAACCCTTGAGAGGTAAACTTTTTCCCTACGTTTTGGGAGGTGTGGCATGCCCCGCGTGGTTCGCTGCGGTCTAATTCAGGCTCATTGTGAGTGGTCACCGGAAAAATATTTGCTCCCCGACATAAAAAAGAAAATGATTGCGAAGCACGAAGACCTTATTGCCGCCGCCGCTAAGAAAAAAATACAAATCCTTGGGCTGCAAGAACTATTTTACGGCCCGTATTTTTGCGCCGAGCAGGAAACCCGCTGGTATGAGCTGACCGAGCGCGTCCCAAACGGGCCTACGATCTCCCTAATGCAAAAACTGGCGAAAAAGCACCAGATGGTTCTCATTGTGCCCGTCTACGAAGTGGACATGACCGGCGTTTATTACAACACCGCCGCGGTCATCGACGCTGATGGCCATTATTTGGGCAAATACCGCAAGCACCACATTCCTCATTGCCACCCGGGTTTCTGGGAAAAGTTCTACTTCACGCCGGGAAATGCCGGTTATCCCGTTTTCAACACGCGCTACGCCCGCGTCGGTGTTTACATTTGTTATGATCGGCATTTTCCTGAGGGCGCGCGCGTCCTCGGTCTCAATGGCGCCGAGATTGTCTACAACCCTTCCGCTACCGTCGCTGGACTCTCCGAATACCTTTGGGAGCTCGAGCAGCCCGCCCATGCCGTTGCCAACGCGTATTTCGTCGCGGCTATCAACCGCGTCGGCACCGAGCAGCCCTGGAAGATTGGCGAATTCTACGGAAAGAGCTACTTTTGTAATCCGCGCGGGAAAATCGTTGCTCAAGCTAGCCGCGACAAGGATGAGCTCCTCGTTGCCGACCTGGACCTCGACGAAATCCAGAAAGTTCGCGACACCTGGCAGTTTTATCGCGACCGCCGCCCCGAGTCCTATGGAGAAATTACACGCACGCGCGCCGCGGAATCCAGCGAAGCCGCCAACTGAGATGACTGAGGTTCACAGCCACGAGCTTCGCGCGGACACGATCCAATCCAGCTCCCTCTACAACAAGGACCTCGCCCCCGTCGCGCCCGCGCGCCGCCGCTGGCACAGCTACAACTACGCCGCTCTCTGGATCTCCATGAGCGTCAACATCCCGACCTATATGCTGGCCAGCGGCATGATCGCCGGGGGGATGAATTGGAGCCAGGCGCTCTTCACCGTTTTTCTCGGCAACGTCCTGGTGCTGATTCCTATGCTCCTGAACGCGCACGCAGGGGCCCAGTACGGCATTCCGTTCCCGGTTTTTGCGCGCGCTTCGTTCGGCGTGCTCGGCGCCAATATCCCCGCAATTCTCCGCGCCCTCGTGGCCTGCGGCTGGTTCGGCATTCAAACTTGGATTGGCGGCGAGGCCATCAACACCATGATCGTCGCTTTGGCGCCGGGCTGGGCGAAGTTTCATTCAGGAGCTGCGGTTTGTTTCGCGCTCTTCTGGCTGCTCAACGTTTTCGTGATTCTGCGCGGCATCGAAACGATCCGCTTTCTCCAGGGCATCTCCGCGCCGTTCCTGCTTCTCATCGGACTGGCCCTTCTTCTCTGGGCACGCGGCAAAGCCGGCGGCTTCGGCCCGATGCTGGCCACCCCCTCAAAATTCCAAACGTTCGGCGAATTCTTCCGCTTCTTCATTCCCTCCCTCACCGGCGTTGTTGGATTCTGGGCCACCGTTTCGCTCAACATTCCTGACTTCACGCGCTATGCCCGCAGCCAGCGCGACCAGATGGTCGGCCAGGCGCTCGGCCTGCCCGCCACCATGACCTTTTATTCCTTCATCGGTATCGCCGTCACTTCCGCCACCATGATCATTTTCGGCGAAGCTATCTGGGATCCCGTAAAAGTTTTGGCGCGCCTCGGCAGTCCCTGGGCTGTTGTTCTCGCCATGATCACTCTGCTCATGGCCACGCTCAACGTCAACGTCGCCGCCAACGTCGTTTCTCCTGCTAACGACTTCTCGAATCTTTCTCCGCGCCGCATCAGCTTCCGCGCCGGGGGCCTCCTCACTGCCGTCGTGGGCCTCCTCATGCAGCCTTGGAAGCTCCTCGCCAGCTATGGCAGCTACATTTTCACCTGGCTCGTGGGCTACTCGGGTTTTCTCGGCCCCATTGCCGGTGTTCTCATCTGCGATTATTTCGTGGTGCGCAAGAAAATTCTCGCCACGGAGGACCTTTACCGGCGCTGCGGCCAATACGAATACTCGCATGGCTTCCATTGGACCGCCGTCGTCGCGCTGGCAGCCGGAGCCGGAGTCGCATTTATCGGCCTGGTTGTTCCCCCGCTGCGCGTTCTTTACGATTACGCCTGGTTTGTGGGCTTTCTCGTCAGCTTTGTTGTCTATTTCGTGCTAATGCCAAAGCCCGCGCCCGCCGTTCAGGCCGCGGACTAGCGGGACGCGGGACGTGTCGCATACTGGCATTCCGAGGCCGCGCCTTTTGCGGACGAGGAATCCTGGCGTGATTGGAGCCTGACCCAGCTCGACGGGAATACCTAACAGCGTATTCTCACGAGTCACGAGCCACCAAGGAGCATGACCATGGACTTCGGGATCACCATCAAGCCGGACATCTCCATCGAACGCATCCTGAGCCTCGCGCAGCAGGCGGAGAACTCCGGCTTCTCCTTCGGCTGGATTTTCGATTCCCACGTCATTTGGAAGGACCCGTTTCCCCTGCTTACTTTGATGGCCGCCAACACCAAGAAACTCCGTCTCGGCACCTGCGTCACCAATCCTGCTGTCCGCGATGTCACCGTTTCCGCCAGCCTGTTCGCCACGCTCAATCTCGCTTCCCACGGCCGCATGGAATTGGGCATTGGCCGCGGTGACAGCTCGCGCCGCGTCCTCGGCAAAAAGCCCGCCACGCTCGAGACCCTCGAGGAATTCGTGCGCGTCTTCCGCAATTTAAGCGCAGGAAAAACCGTCGACCTGGACGGCGTCGCCACGCGATTTCCGTGGTCCAGCGGCGAAGTCCCCCGCGTCTGGGTCGCCGGCTATGGCCCAAAGGCTTTGCGCACTGCTGGGCGCATCGGCGATGGCGTGATTCTCCAGTTCGCCGACCCGGACTTGATCGAATGGTGCCTCGGCTTCGTTCGCGAAGGTGCCAAAGAAGCCAGCCGCGACTTTGCCAAGATCGAAGTCATGGCTGCCGCTCCCGTCTGGCCTTCCGACGACCTGAAAACCGCGCGCCAGCACGTTCGCTGGTTTCCCGCGCTTGTCTCCAATCACGTGATGGACCTTATCTCCAAGTACAAGCCGGAAGAGCTGCCGCCCGCGCTGACTTCCTATGTCAAGGACCGCGGCAAGTACGACTATCTCCATCACTGTGAAGTCGGCAGCAACAACGCCGATTTCGTCAGCGACGAAGTCGTCGACCGCTTCTGCGTCCTTGGCTCCGTCGACGACCATCTCAACAAACTCGACCGCTTGCGCTCCGCTGGCGTCACGCAATTCAACATCTACCTCATGTCCGGCGACGAAGAAAAAACTCTCGACGTGTACAAACACAAAATCCTGCCCCGCTACCGCCACTGACCGACCGAACGCGTTATTCGGAGGAGTTTTGCCTGTTCAACAGGGAGTAAGATCAGCATGCAGGTTCAACGGACGACATCGTCCGGCGGTGGCACGTTCTTCGGTGCCTGCCGCAGGAATCTCATTAACCCAGTTCCGGTGGCCTTTCCTGCGCGCTTCTTGAAGAATTCGGCGGCCGTTTCCACAACGCCAACTTTTTCCGCCACGGCTGCTGCAATCCACTGATTCAGGGATACGCCATCTTCTTTCGCCAGCCGTTCCGCTGCCTTCTTGACGGAGACTGGGAGTTTCAGAGGATAAGTCGCTTTGCTCATCGTTTTACCTTCTTTAAGAGGTCGGCCGGACGGATCACAGGAATGCCAAAACGCTCGCCGGCCAACGCGAAATGTGCCAAGTTGTAAGTCACCAAGGCATCCGCTTGGCCGTTGATCGCGGCCTCGAGAACCATCTCGTCGCTGGGATCCCGTAGCTGAGGCCGCCACTGAAAATGAACCTCCACAGGCTCAACCAACGCTGCAAGCTCCGCAAGGAACTCTTCGATCTCCTCGAGGCTGAATCCATGCGCGAGCCGTTGCTCGGGCCGTTTCAGGACGTCTTCGTACTCCAGAAACAGCGGAGGCGTTGCCAGCAAGACAAGCCGTCTCTCTGCAACCAGCCGCAAGACAGCATTCCCCGCTCCTGACCGGGAGCGGAGTCCGGCTGCCACAACCGAGGCATCGAGGACGACTCTTCGCACTAGATATCCTATAGGATGTCATATCTTTGGCCATGTGTTATTCAGGGCTTCTTTCCGAAGCTCAGCCGGGCCATCGTTCTGTGATAACTTCCTCCTTTCCGGGGAGGTCGCTTCATGCGCTTTGACAGCATTATCCGCAACGCCACGGTGGTCACCGCGACGGACACCTACCGCGCCGACCTAGGCATCTCCGGCGACCGCGTCAGCGCCATCGCCGCACAGCTTCCCGCCGAGAACGCCGGCCGCGTCATTGATGCCACGGGCCTGCTGTTGATCCCCGGCGGCATCGACGTTCACACGCACCTCGACATGCCCTTCGGCGGCACCACCAGCGCCGACGATTTCCAGACCGGCACCATCGCCGCGGCTTTTGGCGGCACCACGACGCTCATCGACTTCGCCATCCAGTACAAAGGCCAGTCGCTCCGCCAGGCCTTCGATACCTGGATGAAGAAAGCGCACGACAAAGCCGTCACCGACTACGCCTTCCACTGCATCATCACCGATCTCGGCTCCGCGCAGCTCGAAGAGATGGGCCAGCTCATCCGCGAAGGCGTCTCGAGCTTCAAGCTCTTCATGGCCTATCCCGGCGTTTTCATGCTCGATGACGCCACCATCTTCAAAGCCATGCGCCAGGCCGCCAAACACAACGGCCTTATCTGCATGCACGCGGAAAATGGAGGCGCCATAGACGTGATCGTCCAGCAAGCTCTTGCTGAAGGAAAGCGTGCGCCGAAATATCACGCGCTCACCCGCCCCACCACCGCCGAAGCCGAAGCCACTTCCCGCGCCATCGCTCTCGCGGAAATGGCCGGCGCGCCTGTTTACATCGTTCATCTTTCCTGTCATGACGCCCTTGAAAAAGTCCGCGAAGCGCGCGATCGCGGCCTCCCGGCCTACGCCGAGACCTGTCCGCAATACCTGTATCTCTCGCTCGAAAATATGGACGCGCCCGGCTTTGAGGGCGCGAAGTACGTCTTCACGCCGCCGCTGCGCGAAAAATGGCATCAGGAAAAACTCTGGCAAGGCCTGGCGAAAGACACGCTGCAGGTCGTCTCCACCGACCACTGCCCCTTCTGCTTCAAGGAGCAAAAGGAACTTGGCAAAGACGACTTCACCAAGATTCCCAATGGCGGCCCCGGCATTGAGCACCGCCTCAGCCTTGTCTACACTGGCGGCGTCCACGGCAAGCATTTTTCGCCAAATCGTTTTGTTCAGCTCGTCTCCACCGCGCCCGCAAAACTTTTTGGCCTTTACCCGCGCAAGGGCACCATCGCCGTCGGCTCGGACGCCGACTTGGTCCTCTTCGATCCCAATCATGAAGAAGTCATCAGCGCCAAAACGCATCATATGCGCGTGGACTATTCCATGTTCGAGGGCATCAAGATCAAGGGCGCGCCGAAAACCGTCTTCTCTCGCGGCCGCACCGTCATCGACTCCGGCAAATTCGTCGGCCGCCCCGGCTCCGGCCAATTCCTCCGCCGCCAAACCTACTCCGGCCTATAGGGCTGCAGAGCGAGCGGACGCGGCTCACGCTCCTTTCAGCACGCGCGGCGATGCGGTACATTGGAAGATTGCACCTCAACTCCAATTCATGACTGCGCGCCTGCCATCTCTGGTCATCGTTGGCCGCCCCAACGTGGGCAAGTCTACGCTCTTCAATCGCTTGACCGGCACGCGCCGCTCCATCGTCACCAATGAGCCCGGCATCACCCGCGACCGCATTTACGGCAAAGCCGAATGGCGCGGCAAGACTCTGGAAGTCGTCGACACCGGCGGAATCATTCCTGACGAAAAGGCGCTCATTCCTCAGGAAATTTTCCGTCAAGCGCAGGTGGCCATCAAGAAAGCGGCGCTGCTCGTTCTCGTCGTGGACAGCCAGGCCGGTCTCACGCCTCTCGACGAAGAACTGGCCCGCCTCATGCGCGCAACGGGAAAACCGTTTGTCCTGGCCGTCAATAAAGTGGATTCGCCTTTGCAAGAAGCGAATGCCGCGCCCTTTCATGCCCTTGGCGTTCCGGTTTTTCCCATTACTGCCGAGCATGGCACCGGCGTCGACGATCTCCTCGACCACGCCCTCGCGCAATTCTCTCCTGCGACTCCATCGTCCGCCGCCCTAGGCGAGGGGCCTGGCCCGGCCGCTGAACTGCCGGACGAAACCGCGCCCATCGAGGTCGCCATTATCGGCCGCCCCAACGTGGGCAAATCCACGCTGCTGAATTGCCTGGCCGGCGAGGAGCGCTCCATCGTTTCGCCCATCCCTGGCACCACCATGGACAACGTGGATACGGAAATCACGCGCGGCGGCCGCGACTATCGCTTTGTGGATACCGCGGGAATTCGCCGCAAGG
>QHYM01000186.1 GCA_003223295.1 Acidobacteriota bacterium
CCTTGATGAGCCTTCACCAGAATTGAGGCGCAGCACGCCAGCGACAATCGAGACAGTAGCAGCCTTCCTGCGGACTGGCGCATGCGTGGGTCAACCGGCATTACTGGGATCGACCTAGGGGAATGGACCCGTCTTTAGACGGGGTCGGCCTGCGCGTTAACCCCATGGTCCGCCTAGCTGGGAGTCTTCCCACACGCTTACGTCTTCTCACTGTAAGAAGTGACAGTTGTCGCGCCAACACTGTTTTTGCAACCTGTGCAGTCAGCAACGGTTGTAGCGATACAGCAATTCCGCTCGGGTCGCTGCTACTGGGCAGTTGTGACCTTGCGAAGCAGGTCGGGTTGAAGGGCTCGCAGGCGGGCCAAATGCCCGAGGAGAGGTGGACAGCAGTGAAGAAGCGCAGACTTGTACGCTTGACAGCAGTTTTGCTTAGTGTTGCTTTTCTCCCGGCGGCCGCCTCGGCCCAGTCGGATTCTTCCAATCAGACCGCGCAAGAGTTGCGCAAGCAGCTCGACGAGTTGCGCGAGCAGGTTAACAAACTGCAAGCGAGACTCGGCGAATTGGAGAGCAGCAAGGTTCCCGATGTGGGAACACCTGCAAGCGCGCCTTCGGCTAGGCAAGAGGGCACCATTCAATCAACTCAGGCTCTTCCCCAGGCTCCACCCTCGCGGCAAGTGGGAGAGACAACAGCCACGTACCGACAATTCTCCGAGGACACGGTTGCAGCCGCTCGCTTCGATAACGTACCCCTTGATCCGAAATACCGCGGATTCTTTCATTTGCCAGGGACACAGACGATCCTCAAGATCGGCGGCTACTTTAAGACGGACTTCATCTATGATTTGAAACCCGCGGGAAATACGGATTCGTTCATCACTTCTTCCATTCCTATCCCTACCGTGGCTGGCGTGAATAACGCGACGGTTTCCGTCCGTCCAACGCGTATGAACCTCGACTTCCGAGTCCCCAGCACTAAGATTGGAGATGTGCGCTTCTACGTTGAGGGGGACTTGTTTGGAACCAACTCGACAACGCCGCGCTTGCGCCACGCCTACGCCCAGGCAAAGAACTTCCTCATCGGACAAACTTTCTCAAACTTTATGGATCCGGACGCTTTCCCTGACACCCTTGATTTCCAAGGGCCAAACGGCATGGTCAGCGTTCGCAATCCGCAGTTGCGTTATGGATTTGCTCTCAGCCCGAGCACAACCTTTTATGTTTCAGTGGAAAAGCCTAGTTCCGATATCGCTTTCAAAACGCCACAATTCTCATCCCAGCCCAATGCTCCTAGTCCTGACGGTGCTATTCGCCTCCGGCAGGAATTCGAAAGAGGCCATTTCCAGGTCGCAGGCTTGTTCCGTTCCATCGCGGCTTTTCTGCCCAACGGAAGAACAGATTCAGTTTTTGGATGGGGACTGAACGCTGCCACGAGTGTGAAGACATTCGGGAAGGATAACGCAATTTTTGCCGTCGCTGCCGGGCACGGGATTTCG
The DNA here is from genome assembly GCA_003223295.1 of Acidobacteriota bacterium. Lineage (GTDB taxonomy): Bacteria > Acidobacteriota > Terriglobia > Acidiferrales > UBA7541 > Acidiferrum. Next base: position 1,494 of record QHYM01000186.1, read on the forward strand.
CGATATCTGCAAGACACCTCGGGACTAGGAATTGACGCAGAACCTGTATCAGGCGTAATCCCTCATTTGCAAGCGACTCCTGCAGTGGGTGTTGAGGCAGCCTATCAGCACTATTGGCTGAAGACGCTGCGGTCTAGCGCAATCTACTCGTACGCTGCCGTAAACAATACGAATCTGTCGGCCGCCACAACCTATAATCACGGTACGTATACCGGAGCTAACTTGATCTGGAATCCCTACGGGTCCCTCAATGTCGGAGCCGAGTTTCTCTACGGTTGGGCGATGGAGCAAAACGGCCTAAAGGCAAATGCGCCCCGTATCCAGTTCAGCGCCAAGTACAGCTTTGTGAAAGTGGACGCGGACAAATAATTGCTTCCGCCGTCTCTGAGCCTGCGACGACCAGGCTCGAGCCTCAGAGATACCGTCGATGACCGAGAGCATGGGACCACGCAAAAGCTCCTGGGAAACATACGTGGCGAAAGCGGCTCCGGGGCTCGCGAAACTGCTAAGCTATCAAAAAAGCAACTTGCCGCATGATCTGCGCGCGGGATTGTCTGTAGCTGCGGTGGCGTTACCTGTGGGTGTAGCCTATGCGCAACTCGCGGGATTCAATCCTGCTGTAGGACTGTACTCCAGCATTCTGCCACTGGTGGCATATGCGATATTCGGAACCTCGCGGCAGTTAATCATCGGCCCCGATGCCTCCACATGCGCACTTGTTGCCGCAGCGGTGGCGCCGTTGGCCTCAGGCGACCAAAAATTGTACGAGTCGCTATCAGTGACACTGGCCTTGCTCGCTGGCGTACTGTGCATCGGGGCCAGCTTCTTAAGATTAGGTGCTCTCGCAGATTTTCTCTCGAAGCCCATACTGGTCGGTTTCCTGAATGGGATCGCTCTGAGCATCATGCTCGGACAAATCGGCAAAATTTTCGGATTTCCGATCACTGCCGGTGGCATTGTTCCTCGGCTTTTCGAATTCGCCCAGAAAGTTGGCCTTACACACTGGCCGACGCTCGCCGTAGGACTCGGCACATTCCTCGTCCTTCTGGTAAGTCCCAAACTGTTTCGAGGCGTTCCCGCGGCGCTCGTGGCCACGATCCTTGCGGCGGTCGCCGTACCGTTCCTGGGCCTAGAAAAGTATGGAGTTGCAATCGTGGGTGAAGTACCGGCTGGGCTTCCTCTTGTGCGCATTCCGCATTTTCCGATGTCCGTAGTGCCGAGCCTTTTCGGGGACGCGACGGGGCTAGCTTTGGTCACCTTCTCGAGCATGATGTTGACGTCGCGCAGTTTTGCTTCCAAGAACCGGTACGACATAGACGCGGACCGCGAGTTCGCGGCGCTTGGCGCAGCCAACATCGCGTCCGCACTCTCTCACGGCTTTGCCGTGAGTGGCGCCGATTCTCGGACGGCCATGAGCGACACAGCCGGCGGTCGCACGCAGGTCACGGGGCTCGTTGCGGCGGCAACGATCGCCGTTGTGCTCATGTTCTTCACCGGGCCACTGCGGTATGTCCCCATCGCGGCGCTTGGTGCCATACTGGTTAAAGCGGCGTTTTCCTTAGTGGACCTCAAAGCGCTGCAGATGATCTACAAGATTGACAGGCGAGAATTCGCTCTGTCGGTCCTGTCCACGCTGGGCGTTGTTGCTGTCGGTGCCATCCACGCGATCCTGGTTGCTGTTGCCCTCGCAATCTTGCGGTTTGTAAAGCTTGTTTCGCGCCCAAAGATCGAGGTCCTTGGGAAAGTTGAAGGCTTGCCAGGCTTTCATTCGATCGAACGACATCCAGAGGCCGCGACGATACCCGGCCTGACGCTGCTTCGTTTCAATTCTCCAATTGTGTTTTTCAATGCGCCTTATTTTAAACGTGAGGTTATGGCGGTCGCACGAGCCGCAGGGCCCTCCTTGAGATGGCTCGTGCTGGACATGCTTCCGATTACGATGATCGACGCAACGGGACTCTACGCAGCGGACGAGGTGGCGGACACGCTCCAAGAGCGGGGTGTGGTTATGGCAGGGGCCGGC
>QHYM01000187.1 GCA_003223295.1 Acidobacteriota bacterium
GTTTCCTTGTCAAGCTGCGGCGCGCAAAACCGCGCGAACGTTGTCCACGAATTCCGCCACCGCTTTTACATCTTGTGCACATTCCTGGCAGTCGAAATAATGCGCTTCAAATTCATCGCGCAGGGGCGGCGGAAGTTCGCCTAACACGTACCTTTCAGCAGCCTGTGTTCGTACAGCTTCGTTATGTTCCATTTCAACCCCTAACATACACCGTGCCAAGCCCCATGATAATAAAAAGAGGGAGGCCGGGAAACTCAAGCTCCGCAACAACTCCCCTGAAGTTATGGACGCCTGCTTCGTAAGTGACTTCTTAACTTTTCTGCATCGATTCCTGCCAAGGCGCACGCAACGAAGAACGCCCGCTCGCTATCAAATAAGAACCACATTGCCGCCCCGTGCTTCACGGTCTCCGGCGCTTCGCACGTCCAGTCCTTTATGAATTCTATGATCGCGTCTGCGTAGGGACCTTCCTTGACCGCGCCATTCGCGGCGAACTTTGACAGCGGATGGGGCAGCCCCGTTATGGCTCGCGGGTTGAGGGATGCGAGGATCAAGTCTTCCAGGCTCTCTAACGGTTGGTTCATCGGCGTTCCCTTGATCTGCTTTCGCGTCGCACTTTTCATTATTCGACCTTGGCACTGCATGGCGTCGCCACGGCTTGAGTTCTCTATTACCTAACGCGCTTTCTGTCGTCGCCGATTCTGTGGACGGAGATTCATACTACCCCCATCATTTCCGGGATGCAACAAACTCTTCTAGCGCTGGCCGAACGGATCAAAGAACTCAGAAAGAAAGCCGGATTCAGTCAAGAAAGTTTCGCGGATCATTGCGGACTACACCGCACACAGATGAGTATTCTGGAACGGGGCAAGCGCAATCCATCCCTAGCGACCCTCCAAGCAGTTGCCGATGGCCTTGACATCTCTCTCAGCGAGTTATTGAAGGGCGTGGACGCAGCCCACAGGAAGCAGCGCAAACGCTGATTTAAGTCGAAGGGGAAATGTAGGCGGGGGCGAGGAGCCGCCAGTGGTTCCTGAAATTGTCAAGCGGCGAAGCGCAAAACCGCGCGAACGTTGTCCACGAATTCCGCAGCCGCCTTCGCATCGAGTGCGCATTTCTGGCACTCGAAGAAATGCTCTTCAAATTCATCGCGCAGCAACGGCGGAAGTTCGCCTAGCGCGTACTTTTCTACAGCCTGTAGTCGCAAGGCTTCGTTATGGTCCATCAATCGGCTCCCTGGAATTCTTGGCCCTCGCAGCCCGACCATGCTAGGCACTGGAATGCTCACCCCATTTAACCGTGCGATCCGGGAATTCAACGCCCAGGCAAAAGCGATCCTCCCCTTTTGGCAAACAATAAATCACTCTTCCGACTTGCCGAAATTCTCCCGTTAAAGGCGTAATAAGCGACTCTTCGCCAGACTGCCAGAACCGCTGGCTGATTACGCGCACACCGTGGGGACTGACATTTTCCGTAAGTGTGCGCTCCCGAGAGCGCGGTTCATCTAGGCTTGCGAGATAGACGGGAACTGAAGTAGGAAAGCGTTTCTCAATCCTGCCGTTCATCGCTGGCTCCCTCGCGGGGAAGAGGGTCCCCACAGGGTGTCCTTTTAAGCTGACAAATAACTTCCCATAATCCATTGAGCCGTCAATCGGCAAAAGACTGTAATCGCTGCTGGGGAAATTCCCTGACTACTTCGGTGTCGGTTTGCATGGCCTGAGATGTGACAACCACTTGGAGGTCGGTCTCACGAAAAACGATGAACTCGTCCGGGGATTCCGAGGACAATTGCAGTACGCGAGCTTTGGCGGTCTCGATGTCGGTTACAGTTTCCAGCCACTGGAATGTTCCTTTGCGGTCCTTCTGCAAAATGTCGTAGCGCGTCCTCATTGTTCTTCACCGCACGGTATCCATGCAAAAACGCCACGTCAATTATCTATTGGACTAACCGCGATGGTTAGTACTGCTCGACGAGGAGAATCCCGCGTCAAGGTTAACGGCAAGCCACTTCAACCCGAAGTTGGTCGTTCCCCCGCCCGACCTCCGGTCTGTCGTGGCATGTCCCCTTCTACCGCAAACACATCCCGCACCATGAGGCATGGCGCACTTGGCCGCTTCTAAAAAAGTGTTGGGTGCTCATGGCCGTCAACTCGTCAGCTCCGGGGTCGATCCTGCACGAACCGGCCAGCGCGGGAGACCTGTTGAAAATAAAACCAATAGAATCCCTGCTGTCCACAGGAAGTAGCCTTCTCGGGGGTAAACATCGCGGTAAATGAGCGCAACCCAACAGAGCAGGACGAAGAGGAGAACGATACATCGAAAGATTGTGGTCAGTCGCGGAGTCCTGTTAACGAGCATAAGAATCATCGTGACTATGAAAATTGGATTTATCCATCCAACAGAAGCAAACGACACGTACTTGAGGGTTAAGTCTTCCAAGATAGTCCCGAAACTGTACTGATGAATGTGGAACAGGAAAATAAGAAGCGAGTCGATGGCCAAATCTGCTATGGAAGGCGGTCTTAACGTCCATACCCCAGGCCCTGCTACAGCAGTCAGCCAAAAGCTGCCGATGTAAATTAGGAGTCCCAGCCAGAAGCACAAGCGTCCAAGCTTGGTCATCGACCTTGCCCACTCCTCATCGCACCGTGCCGCGCAGTGTTGCTCCATCTCGATTCTGAGGGGACTGGACAGCTAAATTCTACGCGGTGCGTATGGCAAGAGTGAAGAACTAAGTCAGCGGGGTTTCTTTGTTGTCCGCATCTTCTGAGCCAGTTGCATAATCAGTTTCCGGTCTTGCTCGTTGGCTCTGCCTAATACTCGCCGGAGCTTGCTCAGGTAGCGTGCCTCTTTGCCGACGCTGCCCCTGGCAATTTCATCCGAAGACTTGCGCTTCGGAAGGTTCGGCAGCTTGGGTGGTTCCTCGCCGTCATAGAACAACTGATACATCGGGACTTCCAAGGCGCGGGCCATTTTCTCCAGTGTCTCGATGGCAGGAATAGTGTGGCCATTTTCGACGCGGGAGACATAGCACCGGAACAGGCCGGTGCGCTCTTCCATATCACCCTGCGACAGTTTCTTTTCTTCTCGAAGTTCGCGGAGGCGGTCGCCAATAATCATGGGCGGAAATTATTTCATTCGCCAAACCAGAAGGCAAGCGATCATACCGGGTCCCCGGCTAACGTGCTTCAGTTTATATACGATGACGAGAAACAGCGCGAGACACCCAGCCGGAACCAATCCAGTCACGAGCAATGCGATCCACAAACTAAGCGGGCCAGACCATGAGCGGGCAATTGCCAATCCAAGAACGAGACAGAGTGCTAGAGCCGCCCACCAATACGGATTTGCTGTTGTGAGGCCGGAGAAGACGCTTATTGACACGGCGGAGTTGGGCCGCAAGTTACGGTACAGGGCGAAGTAGAGCCACGCCATAGTGCCGAACCCGAACAGCCAGAAGCCGAGCAACGTACCTTTGGCGATCCACATGGACGGACTCCTACCGTACCACCGTGGTTTCCTTGTCAAGCTGCGGCGCGCAAAACCGCGCGAACGTTGTCCACGAATTCCGCCACCGCTTTTACATCTTGTGCACAT
>QHYM01000188.1 GCA_003223295.1 Acidobacteriota bacterium
CCCACAAGCAATCAGCGCACCGAGCAAATAATAGGGGAAGGCCCACAAATAGCATTCCTTCCAGACATGGACGGGGTTGCCTCCTTCGGTCATCGCGATGATGCCGGAAACGGAGAAGGTATTGAAGGCGAAGTAGGTCGTCGCTGCCGCGGCTATCAAGAGTGGCCAGCGAAATCCGACACCTGCGGCGATTTTGCTATGAAAAACGAGTTCCGCGGCGCTGATGGAGAGGGCGAGGTTTGCCAGATTAAAGAGCCATTGAATCGGACGGGGACGCGGATTGGGGTGCCACAGGGTCTGCACAAGTCCCCCGAGACAGCCCATCAGCATCGTCTCGGAATAGGAGAGGTCAAGGATGCCAACCAGAATAAAGAGGAAATTCGCCGACATCGTGGCCTTGATGCCTGGCAAGGTCACTTTGAGCACGGAGGCACACAAAGCGACGGTTAGAAAGCAGGTATATCGGAAGAAATCATCCGAGTGCCAGCGCACTAGGGCATAAAGCAATAATGGCAGCCCTCCAATCAGCTGAGTGACGACGAAGGTGAGTCCAGGAATCCCGAGTGACTGGACGTCACGCCAGGTGCTGCTCCAGTAGTTCTTCGCAGCAGTTGCTACCACACTCGTTCCTACTCTCTGCTGATTGACTCCTGCGGGGCTCTTACCGGATAAAGGAGCGCCCAAGCCTTACGAATAGAGAGACCAACAAACAGGCCGTTCCCTCAGCCAGAGCGAACCCCGTGGTAATTTTCACCGCTCCGAGGCCCCGTAAAGCGCAGAATGCGATCTCTCGCAAATCTTGATAGCTGAACCATATATTGGGAATAGTACGGCCAGAGTCCTGTATTGAAAGGGATACTGGCATTTGGGCGGAAAGTGAAAGCCGGTTTTCTCAATTCCCTGATCCATTTCAACTACGCCAGCTAGTAGCCTGCGAGCGTTCAAAACCGGCTGAACTTTCGTACTACACCTGGGGACCCCCTGTACTATCGACTGCCCCGCAGCCAGAACTGATACTTCCAGCACTTACAGAACTCAAGGCAACGGGCCCTGTCCCCCTCTTGGCCCATCGAGGCAGTTAGGAGGCCAGCTCATGTCGGCCAGACCGGAAACAAGACAATCCTCTAACGACAGCTCCCTTGAAACGACAACTTGGGGTGCGCGGTTCGCGCTTTTGACGCTGATGACGCTGCTGGTTGCCGGGCTATGCCTAGCTGATGGCAACAAGCACAAACTGTCGAACGACCTTAACGTTCTCAAAGGCGGCCACAACGGCGCCACCGTGGACGTAATCATACAGTTCAATCAAACACCGACCGAGGCCCACCATCAGAAGGTACAAAACAAGGGCGGGATTCTGAAGACCAAGCTGGACTTCATCAAGGGCGCGCACTATTCCGTTCCGGTTGAGTCGCTGGATGCCCTGGCGGACGATCCCGATGTGGCCTATATCTCGCCTGACCGGCGATTGAGCGGCGCGCTTGACAATACCGCCGCTGCGGTGAACGCAAAGGCCGCCTGGCAAGCCGGCTGGGACGGCACGGGAATAGGTGTCGCGGTGATTGACAGCGGCATCACCTACCATACCGACCTGTATAGCACCGGTGGGAGCGGTGGCAAGCTCCGCATCATTTACAGCCAAGATTTTGTCGGCGGAGGCACGAACGACTATTACGGGCACGGCGAACACGTCGCCGGAATAATCGCGGGGAGCGGGAAGAGCTCCAATTACTCGACCTACGCGCGCACCTTCAAAGGCATCGCGCCCAACGCAAACTTAATTAATCTCCGCGTCCTCGACCAGAACGGCCAGGGAACCGACAGCGGGGTGATCTCCGCCATTCAAGTGGCCATCAGCCTCCAGAGCAAATTGCACATCCGGGTCATGAATCTCTCGCTCGGACGCCAGGTGTTCGAGAGCTATACGCAGGACCCCTTGTGCCAGGCCGTGGAGGCCGCTTGGAAGAAGGGGATCGTCGTCGTCGTGGCAGCCGGCAACTATGGCCGGGACGACTCCATGGGTACCGGCGGGTACGCGACCGTCACTTCGCCGGGCAACGACCCCTACGTCATCACCGTGGGCGCCATGAAGACCGAAGGCAGCCCGCTGCGATCCAACTCCTTGATTGCCAGTTACAGCTCCAAGGGACCCACGCTCTTGGATCACGTCGTCAAGCCGGACATTGTAGCGCCAGGAAATCGGGTTGTTTCCTTGTATGGATATCCCTTCGTTAACCCTAACCCTGCTGGACCATACTACGTCTATGAGGCGCTACCCCAAGAGTATCCCCAGAATTTGGTGCCTTACGGTTATTACGATGGGAGCGGGAGTCTTAACACCGTTTCCAGGTCGAGTACCTATTACTCTCTGAGCGGAACCAGCATGGCCACGCCGGTGGTAAGCGGAGCCGCTGCGCTCTTGGTACAGGCCCAGCCTAGGCTTACGCCCGACCAAGTGAAAGCGCGGTTGATGAAGACGGCTTATAAAGCGTTCCCCGTCTCCAGCACGGTCGTCGATCCGCTCACGGGTGCAACCTATGTCAGCGAGTACGATATTTTCACCGTCGGAGCCGGATATCTGGACATTGGTGCAGCTATCGCGAACTCTGACGTGGCCACCGGCAATGCCCTTTCCCCGACCGCCATATATGACTCCACTCAGAATTCGGTCTATCTTGTAAACGCCGCTGGCTCCACTTGGGACAGTTCAGTTGTGTGGGGCACCTCAGTAGTCTGGGGAACGAATGTCTTCGTGAACGGCACGTCGGTGGTCTGGGGCGGCAGCGTTTGCTGGGGCACGAGCACCGATGCTGGCTTCAGCGTGGTCTGGGGCACCAGTGTAGTCTGGGGCACCGGCAACCAAGTCACTTCCGAAACCTCGAATGTTATTCTGGGCGAGAATTAGGGTGGGTATTTGCGGGAGCATTCATCCCACATCCTCTGCTCTCCCTATGACTTAGAGCTGCATCAGGGACGTCGCCGAGCAACAATTGACACGCGTTCTTCGTGAGCCGACTCCTGCCGTTTCGCTGAGATCTAAATGAGCGTCAACCCCATTTATATAATTTACCCCATGGACTTCTCAGGTTTTCGCCTTCTTGTTGCGGGTAGGCATGCCCCTCTAAGGTAAACACCGCTTAGCCCAACTACCCAGCAGAGTAGGTAACCTTCCGAGGAAAGAAAAGGCCAGGGAAGCCCTGGGAAAAACGACGGGCGCTAACTGCCTGTCTTCTCTGGCTTTGCCGATCCTGAATTTGTGCACTGACCCCTGTCCCGGTCCGTATAGCAACCCCAACGGAGCGTTGGCCGCCCAGAGCCGCACATCGCTCTTGGCACTAACTCACGGCGCCTAGCCAAAGTACCTAACCCACAGCCTGAAAACCACGTTCGAAGGGACGCGAGCAAGTTGCCCAGTTTTGGCACACGGGCTCGCATTCCAGTGGTTGCCTTTCAGCAGCACGTTTCCACGGGGATCCACTAAAACCGAAAACTTCCAAAGGAGCAAAGGAATATGTTCAACCATTTCCCCAAGGTAAGAAGATGGTCCCTGGCTATCTTGGCTGCAGTAATAGGAACCTTCATTGCACCCCCAATAGGGCACGCCCAAGGTACTTGGACGACGCTTACACCTGTTTCCCCTTCCCCTACTGAGGGCATGAGCGTGGGAGGGGTTGGGCAAGTTATCGTAGGCGCCTACGGGTTCTCCTCCACGGCGATACCACTCATGGCGGGTTTCTATACGTTATCGGCGGCGAGAACTCCGCGGGCGTCTTATCCGATCTGCAACGCTACGACCCAGTATTAGATGCTTGGACAACTCTTACCTCAATGCCTACGGCACGCGCGGGGGCGACCGCGGCGGCGGTTGACGACAGCATCTTCGTCATTGGAGGCCGACAGAGTACCGGTGGCCCATGCAGCGGCGGACCTTACTTGGGGACAGTGGAGAGGTACGACATTGACACCGACACCTGGAGCACGGTTGCACCTTTGCCAAATCCGCGTTCTGACTTAGCTGCGGTGGCGCACGGAGGCAAGATATTCGTCTTTGGGGGTTGTACAGGCACAGCCTCCGCACCTAGCGTCACGAACGAGGTGGATATGTACGACCCGCAGACAAACACTTGGGCGACTGGACTGACGCCTATGCCGACGGCGCGTGCCAGCCTTGTTGCAGGCCACTCGGGGGACCAGGTTTACGCTATTGGTGGAACAGACGGGGCCTCGGCGAAGAATGTGAACGAGGTGTATGACATTTCCCGCGATTCCTGGTCAAGCAATACGCCAATGCCAACGGCCCGACAGGAAGCTGGGGCCCATTCCCACGGCGGCAGAATATACGTTGTCGGCGGGGCGCAGCCTGCATTTGGCAGTTCAACCGATGCCAACGAGGTGTTCAAGCCGTAATCCATAGCCGACGCTTGGGTAACCCGCCGCATGCCCAGTTGGCACAGGACGATGAGGGGGAGGGGTTGTTGTCTCTCCCTCTTAATTGTTAGAGTCTGTCTGCGCGTTAATCCTTATTGTTCATCAACTTACGACAACTCTATTTCTTCTGGTCCGTGCATAACCGGCTGAACGTTAGTACTAGACCGGCCCCACCCCTGTACCATCGACGTGTTCGGGTGTCTCTTCTAAAACTGTTCCACTCTGAATCAGCAGTTTTTTTGCAGGTCCTCTCGGGCATGGGTCACTGGAGAGTTCAAATGGATCGCAAGGGCGCGTGAAGTAGCCGAACATGCTAACGACTCGTGGACAAAAATCCTCGACGAAGACCACCCTCTATATTTCTTGGGTCGCGGCTACCGGACTCACTGTCTTTGCTATCGGCTTGACCCCCTGGCAATCGACTGGCATGGGACGCTTCGTGGCATTCTTGGTCGTGGCCCAGCTTGTCTCGACTCAGAAAATCAGTCTGCCCGGTATGCGTGGGACAATATCCCCGAGTTTCCTGTTCATGCTGATCGGCATCGCGGAGTTCAGTCTTCCAGAAACGCTGGTGCTGGGTTGCACGGCCGCTTTCGTTCAGACGCTCTGGCGAACCAAGCAGCCGCCACGCTTCGAACAAATGATTTTTAACATTTCTACGCTGGTGATGTGCGCAGCCTTCTCTGGTTGGCTGAGCCACAAGATTCTCTTGCTGACGCGCACCACCTCTCCCTTTGTGCTTCTCGCGATTGCCGCTTTCCTGTTTCTGCTTCTAA
>QHYM01000189.1 GCA_003223295.1 Acidobacteriota bacterium
TCATTCGCTCAGATGTCGTGGCACAAAGCAGGGTTGGCCGAGAACTGCGCAGAGGATGTCCACCACCTGAGGTAGTGCCTGGTAAACGCGGAAAAGTTGAATCGCGAAAAAGCACATGTCCGGTTTGGCACGACTAATCAGGCATCTGGAATTGATTCATGCTCGCTCCGGCGCTCGCCCACTCGGTGCTTAGGGCAGACGGTATAGCGTCAGCTTCAGCGGAGAGCCGACGACAAACAGCGAGCCATCAGGAGAGAACGCTGTCCATGACTGCGCCTCGGGGAGCTGCGGAGGAGCCACTTCGGCGATGCTGTCCCCCTTGTCGACAGAATAGATAACAAAGCGTTCTCGCTTAATTGAATGATCGCTGGAATAGGTTGCAACCTGTAGCGCAAATCGTTTCCCATCCTGCGAAACGCCCGCGAACGAAACCGGGTCATCCAGTGTAATCTCCTTGAGGATGTTGCCATGAGTGTCCAGGATGCGTGCTATCTTGCAAGCCGACGCGAGTACGCGGTCGTCGCTCAGAAACACGGGTCTGCCGCCGCAATCGCCGTGAAAGATCAGGTGTTGACCCTTCTCGTCGGTCAGCGTCACAAAACTCTTCGCTTCGGGATAGTCCTTAATCCACCACGGACTGTCGCTCACAACTGCCTTCGAACTCACGCTCGCAATAACTATCGGCTGTTCGGTCAGCGTCTTTGCACTTAGCGTGTGCGAATCTATCAACTCAAATCCTGGACTCGTAGCGTTTCCAAGAGTCGAACCGTCAGGCGAGATGTTCTCAACGTTTCCAGACTTGTGCCCCCGATGGTGATAATCGAAACTTCCCGCGTCTTGCAGATCCGGCGTAAGCCGCATCACACTGCGCCCTGACACGATGACATGCGCATCATTTGTGGCGAACACTTGCAGGGAGGCAAACGCTAGGATTTCACGGCTGTCCTTCACCTTTCCGGTCTGCGCATCTAGGGACAATACTTGGTAAACGGTGGCCGGAATCTGAGCGCCCTCAACCTTCCTCATTCCTATCTTCGACGCCAAGACGATCCGGTCGCCCGCGAAGGCAATGGAGCGAGTCGCTAAGAAAATCGAACCAGTCTGGGAATCTACTCGCGGCCCTGGGGTAAAGCGGCTATGGCCGCTTGAACGGTGGTGCATCAGCGCACCGCGACCCCCGACTTAGAACGGGGATACGACGGTACAGGCAGCGAGGTGCACGAAGGGCGGTTGCAAACCGTGCGACGCAAAGATCTTGCTGTCGTCGGGAAGGCACCGCCCGATATATCGGCCTTGAAACCGTACTGCGGGAAAACTCACCGTACGGTTGCAGCGATGCTAGTCGTATGTATCATAAATAGATAGACATATTGTGGCCAGTATGATATGTGTGTACGCATGGCCAGAATCAGCCCGCTTGTAAGCTTAGCCGCCGACGATCTTCCTCCAGCCGGGTCCGGTCAAAAACCTCTCCGGGCTTGGGAAGCGATTCCACAAATTTCTCCCGGATCGCGCCATCTACGCCCAGAAATTCAACACTTCCCACACGATATTGCACCTGCTGATCGATCTTGACCACCAAGTCGACAGTTCTGCGTTCTCCATCGACCTCGGTGTCCGGCTCAGGAGTCATATCCACATAGCCCTCCCGCCCATAGGCCAGCCCGAGGTTTTGCAGACCGGCTCGGACTTTTTCGACACTAAACAGTTCGCCTCTTTGAAGGGGAATGAGACCTCGCAAGACTTCGGGCGATATTATGAGCGGATGACCACTGTCCGTGGACTCGATTCGGATGTCTCCCGTCCGATATTGAGGTCCGGGCGTGGCACTGATAACCACAGCAGCACTGACGTCTTCCCCTTCGCTCGACAATACCGTCAGCTTTGCTTTTGCATTAACTTTGAAATAGCCCAGATTTAGGAGGGCCCCTCTAACTGGAACTTCTGCGATCTCGTTTGCCAAGTCTTTCAGGTAGGCACTGTCCGCTTCCGGCTCGAACGCGCGCCTTCGCAGCTCCGCCGAAATCTCCTCTTGAGCATCCTGCGGAATTCCGTCATTGGAATCGAAGTCTACGCGGATGATATGCACCCTAACCCGTGTTGGCGCAGGTTGCATCTCCCGGATTTCTTGAGCCAATGTGGGATAAGGCAGGCATTTCTCCAATCTCTTCGGCAACTGCCCGAACGTATGCGGAACGCACAGCAGAAACAGCGGGGCGACCGGAAGCAAGCGACGTACGAACATCCAGCAAAATATAGGCCCTTGTCTCGCAGTCTTCAAGAGACTCGATTGACCGTCGCAAGGCACTGTCTGATAGTGCCTTACGTTACCGGAGGAGTCAGGTCGTTAGTGGGCCAGCGGCACTTGTCGGGAATGGTGGACGAGAGGGGATTCGAACCCCCGGCCTCCTCATTGCGAACAGTGGGGAAAATAAGCTAAGGCAAGGCGCCACAATCACTTAGCTATTTTCACGAGGCCCTTAATTGGCAAACCTGGCAAACCGGTTTTCTCTTTGTCTTTTCAGTGCAGTTCGACGGTGAGAAGCCGGATAAAATCACGCGCGGTGCCTGTGCCTGCAACGACGACAAAGGCATTTTCGAGAGCCCTCTGAATTGGACAACCCGGAGTTTTATTTTCGCGAAGCAGAGGGAGTACGAAAATGGGCCTCCCACTTAGGACTTAGCCACGTGGTCTACCGATAAGTTCCGAGTAGCCACCTAGGAGTTGGCCCTACTGTCGTTTGCGTTTCAGCGGCTTGCCAATCGCGAGCAGGAAGATGGCACTCTTGTCCTTTGCGTGCGGTGAAAAGAATTTAGTTACATCATCGTCGAAGAAGGTCAGCCCGGTCGCACCCAGGTGCTGGGCATACGCAGCCAGGTAGGTCTTGCCGCCGATGGCGCCGGCCTCCAGCTGGACGGCCCGGTAGCCGCGGTTCCCGTATCGCTCCAGGATGTGTTTTAAATCGGCGAGGAAGAAGATGTCCACGCAGGCGTCCGCCGGCAGCTCCTGCTCCAGACCAAGATGATGGGCCTCGGCGCGGAATTCCCCTTCCTTCAAAATCTCCAAGGTGTTGTGCTCACGCCCGAAGAAGTATGCGCCCGGCTTGAGCCCCTGCACTGAATGCACAATCACGTAAAGATCGTTAAGCTGCGCGCCGGGAGGCTCAAGGAAGTCAGCCGGAAGACCTCGCGTGGCGTAGTCGAGAATGGTAGAAAGTTGTGTCAGTGTAATGGACGCCGCCTTATCGAACGTTCGGGTAGAGCCGCGGCGCAGGATTACCTGCTCGATCGTGTCCTTTGGTTGTTCTTCTTCCGGCAGACGCGGGAGGCGAACTGCCTCGCCCGCCAGCGCGGAAGATGGAAGGACTGGTGGCTTGCCGCGCCACTGATTTACTTCTTCTACGGACTCAAGCGAAGACGCGTCGTGCATCTCAAGCATGGCGGGATATTCGACCTCGTGCTTTGAAAGCGGGATCGTCTCCAGGCCTAGCGCTGGAGCCTCTCTCGGTGCCGGCAGCGAACTCTCCGATGTGCGCCCGATCGGCACGAGGCACAAGGAAACCTCACGCCTCGTATCGATATCGAGTAGGCGGTTCACCTCGGCGTCCACGAACCCGAGCACGATCTCGGCCGGCAGCCCCGAAGCCGCAGAAATGGCCAGCATATTTGCCAGCAGCGTGCCATTGTCCCAACCGAAATGACGATAGGTGCGCGCCTGATACTTCCAGGCGTTCCGCCAGTACGTTCCGGTGCAGATGATCGTCGCGGGCGCGTGAGCCACCGCGAGTTCCATCGCCGTCGCCTGAGCCAGGTTTTCGCGAAAATTACCCTTTCGCAGGAGCCGTAGGGATACATCCGCCGGATTGAAGTGATACACGCCGGCATCCAAGTCCGGGAGATCGCCAGTCAGGACATACAGTTCAATCTCGTACAGAGCTCCGGTGCAAGCTGCGGCGCGAAAGTAGATTTCTCCACCCGGATATGCACGCTGCTTGGTAATCCCTGCCGAGAAATAGAGGAGGCGCGTCAGATCCTGAACGCCAGGGATCGAATCAGCTCGCGATGAAGCCACTGGTTCTGAGATTGCGGAGAGCGCGGCCACCCCTGTTTGCGGCACATCCCGCGGCAGTGGAAGAGGCTCTATCTTTGGGTAGATTTTGAAAGGCAACGGACGATTCGCCCAGTCCAGGAAGTGAGGATGGTTACGAACACTCCAGTAGGAGTGCTTCGTGCCGTCGTGATACTTCCAAGCTGCCTGGATTTCACGGTTGTTCATCGGCTGCTACGCCAGACTAGCACTTGCCGAGACCACGGGCGCAACGAGCTTGTGACCGAAGATTGTGCCCAGATCGCAGGGCGCTGTCGCCAAAATCATCGCCGTAACAATGTTACAGCAGCGAAGCTGGTCGGCCGGAGTTTTGGCGAATGACAACAGGTATATTCAGCCCGCCCTACACGGGGAGCAGGGTAAGCGTCAATCGCAGGCCGTCTTGACGAGCTTCAGTTGTCTATGCTGCGCGGCGTGAGCTACCAGTGAGCTCCGCGGCGAGATTCCAAGGCAGGAGTTCCTCGATGCGGTTGATGGGATGATCGGCGATGCGCGA
>QHYM01000190.1 GCA_003223295.1 Acidobacteriota bacterium
CCGAACGCTGGCGTTATGCAGGCAGTCCTCGCCGCATTGGCTACTGCGCAGTTTAGGGGTTGTCCTAACGCGCTGCTCCCCGGCCCCGGCAAGGCCGCATTAATGTTAAGATCGGCGAACTGGTGAACTGTCTGCGTCCCGACGTATCCGACGGATACGAGGAAGTCGGCAGGCAGCTTGCGCTCCACGATCAAGTTCCAGGACTCGATGTAGCCGCGCTTCAACTCGCCTGGACCAGTGGTTCGCTCCAGAGCTTGCCCAGGCAGAGTGATAGTGCCGCTGCTGATGTCAATATTGCTGCAGCAAATGATCGGGATGCCACTCGAGAACGTCCCTGCGGAAGCAAAACTATTCACACCGGAGAAGTTCGAACCCACCGTGAGTGGATAGAACCCACGAAGGGGTCTGGCCAAAGGCAGCGGATCGACAGTTATACCGAAACCGCTCCGCACCACAGTCTTGTCGTTAATCTGGTACGCCAGTCCGATTCGTGGCGCAAAGAGCTTCTTGCTCGTCGTGACGCCCAAGTGGGCTGAATTACCGCCTATGCTACCAAGGAGGACCTCGTTGGTTGCGATGTCATAGCGGTCAAAGCTGAAGGCGCCGTCCCGGGTCATCAGCGGGTAATATTCGTAGCGGAGACCGAGCGTCGCCGTCAGCTTGTTGGTAATCCGATAGCGATCTCCAACAAACCAGCCGAACTGCCATTCCTTAGCCGTAGCCTTGATGAACTGCTCGCTGCGGCCCATATTGTCCTGCGCCCCGAGCAAGAACTGGGCCCAGGAGTTGAACTGGTTGGGGTTGGCGCCTCCATTCAGCGCTGTGACTCCACCGTTGAAGTCAAACTCGCCCCGCGGACCGGAGCCCAGTTCCGGCTGCCAGTGGTTGAGATGGTGATGGATGATGTCGGTCCCGGCACTGACTTGGTGCTTACCATGAGACCACCGCACGTTGTGAGAGCTGGTGAAGCTCCAGTCATTGCGGTACGCGGGATTCCAACCCTCGGGGTTGCCGAGATCGGCGTACCCGTTTACAAAGAAAAAGGGCATGCCGCTGTCGCGTATGTCTGAAGGATTGTTGGTCCCAGGAATCCCCAGCACATCCAACCCGATGTTTGTGCCAAAGTCCGGGGTTTTCCCGTACTCGCTCATGCGCGTAAAGCCCACGTTCCCGTCGACCACCAATGTCGGTGAAAGGGTCAACGTATGGCCCACGGTGACCAGCTGTACGAAGGAATGGAAATCGCCCAGGCCGCCGTCGCAGTTACAATCTCCGATTGCCTGGCCTAGGCTAGGTTTTCCATGGAAGACTGATTTCATAGCGCTGTACTTGGCAAAGATGGTGTGCTTTGACGTGCGGTTCCAGTCCACTTTGCCATCAAAGTTGTTGCGGTTCAGGCTCTGCGTGGCTGACGAGAAGAAATTGGACGTCTCCGGCGTAACGCCATTTACTGTGACGTTTGTTGGTGGAATCAGAGCGATAATCTGGGCCGCAATGGAGTCGATCGGAATGGCCGTTTGGTTCGCAAACGGCGTACGGCCAGTCCCGTCCGCGTTCCCCGTGGAGGGGTTATAGATAATTGTTCCGGTTCCCGCGAAGTTTCCCGCGCGCAGTGCGGCGGTGGGGAGAGTCTGTAAGCCTCCGCGGTTATCCCGCTCAAAGGTCCCGTCCCAGCTTCCGAAGAAAAACAGTTTGTCCTTAAAGATTGGACCACCAAATGTGCCGCCCATGTCATTGAGGATGCTCTTGCCCTTTCGCGGGCTGTTGGCCTTGGTCTCGAAGAACTGTCTTGCCCGCAGAGCTTGGTCCTGATGGTATTCAAACAGGCTGCCATGGAACTGGTTGGTACCAGACTTCGTGATTACCGTGACGGCCGCTCCGCCCGTCATGCCCTGTTCCGGATCGAAGTTATTTGTGGAAATGTTGACTTCCTGAATGGTTTCCGCGGGCGGAATATAAACGGCATGGTGCGGCAGCCAAACGAAGACGTCGGCAGCGCCGTCCACGCGCGTGTTGTTGTTGTTACGATTCGTGCCATTGATGTTCGTACTCAAGCCGCGCTCGGGGGTGTCCGCAATCGCGTTCTGGAAAACGCCCGGCGTCGCGCCAGGCACAAGATTGATCAGCGTCTGGAAATTGCGGTACTGATTGAGCGGCATTTCCAGAATGGCTTTTTCCGTCAGCTCGGTGTGTACGTCGGTCTTCTCCGTCTGCAACGTCACAGTGGACGCTTCCACGGTGACCTGCTCGGATACAGCTCCGACTTGCAAGCTGACGTCCGCGGTCGTTACAACGTTGGCCGCGACAGTGAGATTCGTTTGTGTGAGGGGCTTAAACCCGCTCGTTTTGACCGTTAGGTCATAGGTGCCCGGACGTATGTCCGTGATCGTGTAATGGCCGCTCTCATCGGTGTCCGCCTCCTTCTGGATGTTTGTGGCCTTATTAACTATGGTCACATGGGCTTTCGGCACCCCTGCCCCGCTCTGGTCCGTTACCGTCCCGCTTACTGACCCGAGCAAGACCTGAGCGTCGGAACGCTGAGCGAATCCCAGAAAGGCGAACCCGAGGACAAACACAGAAAGAAAAAGACTACTTAATCTATTTCTAAACATCACCCCTGCCTCCTTGACTTTATACAGCTATGCCGATGGCATGACTCGCAACCTGCGATTTGTCCCTCGACGACCGTTTCCGAATCAACATTGGTGTCGGGAATTTACCCGCAGCGCACCGAGAAAATGGGAACTAATGGCGTCACGCCAAGTTGCCCATACCACTGCAGGCCGAGCCCGGCTCTGAAGCCGCGCTCTCCCGGTAGGAAAGCACCCCAATACTCCTCGACAAGTTGGGGGGAACGCTACCAATGGAAAAAACCGTTGTCAAGCAAATTGTTTTACTTTTTCGAATTAATTGGTGCACAATCGTCGCGTTGGGGAGCGAATTACTTCTAGTTTTAGATTTTTCTGTAAGAGACCATCTGGCTATGTCGGGGATTCCTGCATGGACCGAATGAAGCACTGCAAAACCCAGCGCGAACGCGACTTGCTGGTTATCGAAGCTTTGCTTCGAAAGTTTGGTCCCCTTTCGCAAGTGGAGATTCATGAACTCACTCATTTTCAGCGCAGCGCCATCTCCGGCCTGGTGCGCAACCTGCTAAAGCAGGAAAGGCTTGTCGAAGCGGGCCGGTCCAACAATTCGAGAGGCCGTAAACAGGTTTTGCTTCGGCTTAACGAAGAGCACGGTTTTGTCCTCGGCATTGGATTTGACGATGAA
>QHYM01000034.1 GCA_003223295.1 Acidobacteriota bacterium
TAGGCGGGCGATGTCGCCCTCAGCGGTTTGTAGACACTCTGCGGCAGGCGAATCAGAAACCGAACCAATGGCGAAGGCATTGACCTTGAGGAGTGGGGCCAGCAAGGAAGGCAACGCCGCTGGCGTTTGCTGGCCGGCGTTGCGATTCGTCAGGCCCGGAGATCTTGCCACCATGAGAAATGAGCACCCACGAACTCCCAATCGAGAACCGTCAGGCCTTGACCGGTCCCAAAGGTGGGGGCACTGGCCACCTTCGATACTGGGCGTTCCAAACCCAGCTTAAAGGCGCCCTGCCGCTCCGTCGATAAGGTGCACCCTGCATTTAAAATGCAGGAAAATACCCTAGAGCTTTGCTCCGGCTCTGTCCTTCAGAATAGGTCTAGCCTCAGCGTCAGCCCAGCCTCGCGAGGAGAGAGCATTTGTGCTGACCGTGCACGAAACATTCATGAAGCTAAAATCGAAATCACCCTTTTTGTCCTTCGTTGCTTCGTGTCAGCGCCCGAAACAGAAGGGAATTGCTGCCATTGCTTTCGTCCTTGCTGCCCCGGTGCTTATCCTGCAAGTGTCCTTGCCTACGCTTACCGTTCCTGCGAATGCAGCCACTCCTTCACAGGAGCAGAAGCAGAGCCCAAAAAGGGAACCGATAGGCTCTCTCAGCGCGACCGGAGAGGTATACGTAAACGACAAACCTGCCCCTGTGGAATCCACGGTTTTCGTCGGCGACACAATACGTACTGGCGAAAACAGCGCCGCCATATTCACCATGACCGGGAATGGTACTTTGAAGATCGGGTCGCAAACGCAGGTCGTGATTACTGGCGATCCTCAGTTTGCTGCTGAGTTGCAGGCTGGCACGGCAGTGATCGATTCCATCAGCGGCCCGTCCGGAATTAAAGTCCGTGCCGGTGGCGTCGTTGTGGTCCCCGCGGTCCGCTCGAGAGTAACGGCCGCGAAAATTGAGCGGCAAGCAGACGGCTCGTTCCTCGTCACCTGCTTGGATGGGGACATCAGCACAATCCCGCTTCAAGGGACTTCAGGTCGGCTTCTGGAAGCCGGTCAATCGGTCAGTGCCTCGCCGCAAGGAGAACTGTTTGTTCAAAAGCAATCCGGTGTTCGATCCTCCGATGGCGGTCTGCGTGGACCACTCAAGAGCCGGACCGGTTGGACTCTCCTCGGCATAGCTGGCGCCGGCGCGGGTGCGGCGGCTCTTGTGCTAGGGCACGGAGGGGGAACTCCTGTGAGCCCGTCCGGGCCCTAGAAATCCACGCCTTGGGCGATGTTAGGTACTTAATGGAGCCCGCGATGTGCGCGTGGGCTTCTATTTAGAGATTGCAATCGTCGCCCTGCAACGCCTTGATGCTTCTCGCCTGCCTTGCCTAGTTCTTGGAAATCCCATTCGACAATCGGAACACCACCGTAACGTCTTGTTCGGTTTCCATCGCTTGTCCCCCGAGAATTGTTTGCGAATAGCGCCATTGGCGAACCGCATTCATTGCCGCCGGCACAAGCAGCGGCGGGCCGCTCACGGAAATCAGGCTATGCACGGTCCCTTCGCGGTTGAAAATGGCGTGCACCTTGACTGCGCCTTCGACGCCTTGTTGTTTGGCTTCCTCTGGATAAACAGGCTCAGCGCGCGTAAGGAGACGCCCCATTTGCAGGCTCTTCCCCTGGCGTGATTTTTTCGGGTTTTCCGCCTTGGGTATGCGAATCGAGGGGTAGGCATCGAAACTGACCGTCACCAATGGTGTTCTCGCCACCGGAGCGTCAGGCTGCTTCGGTGGCGGCGCCACGGGTGGTTTCTCTTTTTCCATTTCGAGGGCCGGTGCAGCTTCGTTATGGACCGGCGGAGCGCTCAATGAAGGTGCTGGCACCGTACTCAGGTCTTTGTTTTGCGTTGGACTCTGTGTAGGCCGGACTTCGGCCGTCTGGACAGGCTTATTCTCTATGGGCTTATTGCTTACGGGCTTATTCTCTGCCGGCTTGTTCTCTACGGGTCGCACTGACGCAGGCATGACGCTCGGTTGTGGTTTTGGCTTCTGCTCGCGCGGCGTCGGCGGAACTGAAGGCATCTTTCGTTCCAGCTTATCTGAGCCGTGCGCCGAGGAATTCCCTGCAGAGGTCTCCACTGCGCTCGCGTCATTACGTATGTTCTCTTTCAAAATAGCCTTCGCATACAAGTTTGGCGCAGCAGGTTTTATAACGTCAGGTTGCGGCACTACCTTTTCACTTTTTTGGATTTGTTGGATAGGAGGATCCGCAATCGCACTCCGAGTCCCAGCACTAACCTCGGTCTCTTGCCTGGACTCGCTCGGGATAGAGGTATTAGGTACATTCTGAGCAATAATCCCGCTTGCTTCGTTCAAGGAACCTCGTCGCAAGAAGATCCATCCTGCCCCAACCACCGTCACGAGCGCGGCGGAGGCCAAAGCGTTCCGTGCCACGCGACTCCGCGCCCTTACAGAAGGTTCCGGACGGCGAGGCGGCTTGATTTTGGCAACGCGCTTTCTTACCGCGGCTCTTGCAAAAGCCCCTTTGATCCCGGAAGTGAACAACGCAGATGCAGAAGAGGCCGGTGTTCTCAGCCGTTCTCGAAAAGGCGCTCGGGATTCGCTGGGTTCAGAAACCGAGCTTTCCAGCGTGGCAAGACTTGGTGTCTCCTGTACTTCATCTTGACGCGTTCGAGGCTCGCGTTCCTGCCGTCGAAGATCAGTGGCGGGCTCTCCCAGTCTCACCCACTCCCTAATCCTGGCGCGCGCAGCTTCCGGAAGATCGACGAACTCGATTCCTGCCTCTTTCCCGGAATCACCGATCCACGCGAGGCGTCCCTTTGTTTCGATCCAGTCTTCCGAATCCGGAAAGCGAACGCGCACCTTCTCAAAGTGGTGCTCCTTGAGGGCCGCCGCCGCAGTAAGCGCCAACCCGCCTTCGCCGAGATTGAAGACGAGGCCTCCATTGTCTTCGCCCAAAACCGCGTAAGTGAATAGCAGGATTTGCCGCCGTGCATGGTCGCGCCGATCCAAGATCGACGAAGGCTCCGGTCTGCGTCCCTCTTCCCCAGGTGTGGCTTGTGTTTGGAGTTGATCTTGAACGGAACTAACTTCTCTCTCCTGCTCCTCCGTGAAGGCCGGGCTTTCAAAGGCTGACGCCACAACCTTTGATGCCTCGGCGAACACGCCATTTCGCAGGGGATGAGAAGGCACGTCGTCGCTCTCGCCAATGCTCGGGAGATCGCAAACCAGCGCATCTTCTTCTCCGTCTACTCTGGAGCTTGCAACATCAGAAAATGAAAATCTTGGACCATGCGGCTTGGCGGGTTTGGAAGTCGGCAGTTGCATTTCGGGGAGTCTGGCCTGGTCCAGTCGGACCTCGCTTTTGGATGCCTCGGCGGAAATCCAATTCCTGATTTGCTCGCGTGCTTCCACCCCAAGATCAACAAACTTCACGCCAGCTTCTTTTCCTGAATTTCCCCTCCAGACAACCTGTCCGTTTGTCTCGACCCCTCCCGGGAATCCCGGAAGCTGGATTCGCATAATCAACAGTTCATCGCCCTGCACGCCCTCGCCGAGATTGGCCGCCGCCATTAAAGCCAATCCATTTTCGCCAATGCACGTAACAATTCCCCCGTTTTGTTTGCCAAGCTCTACATAAACCAACGAGGAAACGCGCAGCCGTTGTCCGGCGCGTCGTTCACTAACTGCGGCCTTGCCTTCCACGCCTTGCAGTCTGTCCGGCATGTCTCTTAGTTGTCGCAGGAGGGCGCTGGCGACAAACCTCGCAACAGGTGAATTATGGCCTTCCTTTTCCGTACTCTTCAATCAGGCAAATACTTGAAAGCATTGGGAATACCGGCAAACGCCGAGAAAAAATACTGCCCTCACGCTCCCAAATAAACAGCTTCACTAAACATCGGTCGTAGAATACTCTAACTGCTTTTATTTTCAGTAGCTTACCGGATCATAAACCAGCACAAGCCCTATTCCACCACCTCTAGTCGCACTGCATCAATCCAGGCTGTACCCGCGATTTTATTATCGAACTTGCCGCTCGCTGGCCGCGCAACTCGGATCACCATCAAGCGAGTATCCCCCGTTGTTTTGAACTCCAGTTGCTGCTCCCTCCAACTGGATGTTCCTACCACATTCTCAGTTGCCTCGAAGACCCTCTGCGGGTCATATGCGTCAAAAACCTGAAATCTTGGCCCGCTGCCTGTGGTGATACCGTCCGTGCGCAAATAGCCCGAGAATCGGTATTGCGTGTTGGGACGCACCAGCAGGTACTGCAAAAGATTGCCATAGTCGAGGTTGCGCGTCCCGTCAAAGTCAATGCGCACGGCTCGTGCACCCTCATACGGCTCTCGCGAATCCAAGCTGACGGTTGCCCCTTCCACGGGCGCGACGCGCCAGTCCAAGCCTCCGTTCAGAATGTCGGATTCAAAACCCCCATTCGCCACCAAATTGGGATATGCAGCCAGCGAGCCAACTTTTTCCGGGAACCGTTCGCCAAGCGTGCCCCATACCTCGGCCAGCTGCTGCGTTTCGCGCCTTTGAATCAGCGTGTCCAAATAAAAAAATGCCGCTGGCAATTCGAAGGTTAGCTTCGAGGCAAGGAGGTGGTCCCACACCTTCTTGGCCGCAGGCATGTCGCCTGTTTTGGCCTGGTAGTTCAAATAGTCTAAAAGGATAGGCGCCTCGCGTGGAACCATTTCCTCTAGGATTGCCTCCTTATTCGGAGTCACGCTTTCCGCCAACGCGAATACATCCTGGCTCGGCACTCCGCCACCACGAAGAACCGTCCGCAGAGCTTGCAGGCTTTCGGAAGACTTACCATCTCGAATAAAGAAATTCGCGAGCCTCCACTGAATCTCCGGTGAATTTGGAAAAAGCGCTCTCGCGCGCTCGAAAGCACGCCGGGCATCGTCGCGGTTTCCTGCCCAATCGTAAGCCGTTCCCAGGTCCGCCCAGAACTGCGCGTTCTGAGGGCTCAAACTTGTGGCGCGCTCGTATAACTTCACCTGCTCGATGGGACTTTCATTGTCCGCATAGAAATGCCGCATCGTGGCCAGCGCGTCATAGTATTGAGCGTTGTGCGGATCCCAGCGGACTGCGGTTTGCAGGGCCTCAGGCGACTTCGTTTGAAAATACCAGGCGCCCATTCCTCTTAATGTCACCGCGTAAATGCAGGCGGCCATTCCTATCCCGAGGCAAGAGCGAACCGCAAGACTTCGCAAGGAGCCAATCCTACCTGAAGGCTTTGCAGGCATGCTTCCTTGAAAAAGCAATACGACCGACTCCCTCAATCATCGGTCGAATTCTCAATCGCCCTATACCGATCATACGCCGCAGTGTCGAAAACAAGGTCCAAAGTAGGTGCCAAATGGACCTCTTCTCCACCGAACTTGGCCTTGAAGGCCGTGAAGTTTAGCCACGGGTGATTTGGCTCGTTCGCCGGCGCAATCCCCCACAGGTCGTACCATTCGTGGCCCAGCGCCTTGGCCTTGCGCATGACCTCAAAGTGCATGAGGTACGGCGCCATCACCTGTCGATTAAGGGTGCGCGAGCCGCCAAAAAAATACGTAGCCCGCCGGCCAAAATACACCACCAGGGCGGTTGCCAGCCGCACACCCTGATATTCCGCAAAGAAAATCGATCCGTGATTCGAGGGCGAAAACAGTGACACCAGCGTTTGAAAGTAATCGGCAGGCTTTGCCTGCATCCCCTGGCGCGCGGCCGTTTCTTCGTAGATGCTTTGAAAATCCGCAAGCCCCTTCTCTGAGGTGTCTTCCACGACGGATACGCCGTGCCTCCGTGCGACGCCAATGTTGTACCTGCCTTTCGGTTTCATTTGCGCCAGGATTGCGCTCTCGCAAGGGCGCAAGTCGATGCAGCGTGTGTCGCGTGCTTCCAAATAATGGTCCGCAAGAGGGGGAACACTCAGAAATCCCCGCACAAAATCGGGCACGCGCGGCCACCGAGGTTCAATGCGCAAGTGACTGACCACACCCGGTTCTGTTTTGCGGCGCTCCTCAATCACTCCGAGGACTGCCTGGAAAACAGCTTCGCCCTCGGACTCGTCGCCGGGAAGTACCGGGCCGTCCTGAATGTAGTAGAAGCAGGAATCCTCCGTGTGCCAAAACTTCAGCACCACCGCGCCACCGGCAATGCCATTTTCGTCCTTGAGCGTCGCTCCAAAATGTGCAAATCCATAGAAGCTTCGAAAATCGATCCACCAGGATGACTGCATGAAGCCGGTATCCGGCCGGCCCTCTACGAAGGCGTCCCACTCCGCCCACGGATCCGGTGAAGAAGGCCGCGCCTGCTCCGCCTGCGAACTTGCTTGGCCGCTTGACTGGGGAGCCGCCGCATGATCTGCAACGGCTGGGTTTGAATCATCCATTTTGTTGCCCCGCTTTTCTAGGCAGCTGACTTCCGCCGACGCGCCCCTGCCGCTCTGCTCCCTTCGTCTTGAATCGCGCGATAAATGCTGCCGTCGTAATACCTGCAGTTGGGAGGGGCGGGGCGCCTGTCCCAGTAATTCACCAGCAAGGTCAGTCGCAATTCGCGAGATTTCTCGGCCCCCGCGACCAGGTCGCCCGCCACTTGTTTGTCGCTATGAGCAACGACGCCGTGGCGCAGATTGCCTTGAAACACGGCGTAGTGGTTGGGCACGGCGTCGAGCGTCCGCCCACATTCCGCCTTTGGCGGTATCCACGATTTCCCATCGGGACTCAGTACTTGATCCAGAACAATCGTGGGACTGGAAGGAAACCGGTTCAAATACAGAATGCTCGACCACAAAGGATGCACGATTTGCCCCGTCTCTTTTCTCAGGCTGCGGTCCCGGTCGGTGTGGAAGGGGAGCGATTGCCCGCGCTCGAGCCGTCCGAGCCACCACTCCATTCCGATGCACTCGGGGCCCGGCTGAATCAGAGTGCATAAGTGGGTGACAGCTTCCTCCACGACGTTGGCGGGCTTTGCCCCGAAGGGAAACCAAAAGGTCGTGTCGTAGCTTCCCATGTCCTCTATTCGTTCCGTGCCGACGGCGCGCAGGGCGCGTCCCAGCCGGCGAAAAAGCGCGCCCGGCAATGCATCTTCGAATAAATTGATTTTGTCCATGACAACTCTTCCCCTCTAAAGCCTCGTACCTGATTTCTATCAGTCGAAACCTGTTTTTTCTCACGTTCGCCAGTGTTCAGAGCGCAGGCACAAACCCGTCGTCGATCTCGAATTTCACTGTGACCTGGCGCGTGCGCCGGTGTACCGGCAAGATTTTCCGCAGTCTCGGGTCAAAGTAGTCTTTCAACATCATCGGCCGCGGTTCTTTCAGAAAGAAGTTGGGGGCGTTGGTGACCGCCGTGCACGCCAAAACGTTCAACTCCTCGCGCGAAGAAACGTGCTGCACGATGCAGGGCACGCGGGTAATGTCCATCTCGCGTAGCGCATACGCGCGATGGCTTCCGTTATTGAGGATTAACCGCCCTTCGGCATAAATGGCATTCAGGAAGTTCGAGCCGAATCCCACCGCCAGCCCCACAAGGCCTACGAGGTTGCCCGGGTGCGGGTACCCTTGAACATGCTTGCCCTCCAGCGGCATGACTCCAAGGAACCGTAGGTCGTTGGAGGGAGACACAAACACATACGTGTCTTTATGCAAGCGAGACCATTTCGCGGGAGGTAGCGGGCGCTCGTTGGGCAGACAGAAGCGAAAAATGTCCGCTTCGCTCATCGACGGTTTTAGCCTTCTTTCGAGTTGCTGGACAAACGTCAAATCGATGTGATGCTGGTACACCACCATTTCGTTCAGGTTGACGTAGGCCACTTCCGTGGGCACCGTGTTGAAGCTGTTCCGCACCAACGGGTTCTTAAGGAATTCCAGAAGCAGTTCGTTGTCAGGACTGATTGGGTCAATCGCGGGATTATCCGCAATGCCTGCTTCATCTTTTTCCAGCACGCGAACCACGGTATTCGCAGCTTGCCATTCTTCCGTGAGGTCGCCCGATCCTTCTGGCTTCACCGCACGATCCCTGACGAAATGAATGAATTGCTTCAGCGTCGGCTGGCCAATCAAATAGAGGTATTCGTCCGCGTCATTTTGTTGCGCTGTCGCATCTATGGTCTGCGGTTCATTGGAAGTCGATTCACACTCGGATGCGAGTGGCTTATCGATAGCGTCAATACCGTATGCCGATATCTCCTTGTTCATAGAGAATCACACCTCCTGTGCATTTCACCGCCGCATTTTCACCACTGCGTCTCACCACCACGACCAGAACTGAACCTTTACCGTGCGTGCAAGACGCCGGCTGATGAGGTCGATCACCCGTCGCTGGCCGCAAAAAATCTTCGCGTGCCCGGTCATCCCCGGTTTCAGCAGCAGGGAATCGTTATCAATCTCGGTTGTCACCAAAATCGTTTTTGGAGTCGAGTTGCTGCTGGGAGTGGTAGCGGGTGTGGGTAACAGCGTGCCTTCCCCCGAAGAGGCGGGAGCAAAGGCGCTCGTGGCGATCGAGGTCACCGAGCCGTTGAATGTCTCATTGGGATAGGCGCGAACTTTGAGCACCACCCTGTGCCCCACCTTGACGTCGGGGATTTCATTCTCGGGGACGGCAATTTCAACAGTGGTCTTTTTGAGTTCATAGACCTTCGCAATCAACGCTCCCTTCTGAACCACTTGGCCCACCAGTCCCTTCAATTCCAGTTCGGGCGTGGCCACAATGCCATTCACGGGGCTGCGCACTTCGGCCCGCTTGATTTGTCCCTGCAGGAAGCGTTCTTGCGCTTGCAAACTGGAAATTTGGGCCTTGGTCTGATCAATTTGCTCTGGACGCGTTCCATTCAGCAGCACCTTCAATTTGCCCTCAGCGTCTGCCAGATCGTCCTTGGAGGTCGCGTAGAGATCCTCCGCCGTATCGAGCTCCAATCGAGCGACAAGATTATTCTTAAACAGCTCCTTCGTTGCCTCCAGCTTTACGCGGGCGAAGTTGAGGCTATCTCTGGCTTTTACGACGGCGGTCTTTGCCACTTCGATCTCGTCCACGGTGGGGCCGGCGACTTGCAAGCGCAGTTGGGCATTCAACTGCTGAATCTGGCCCTCCATTTGTTCAAGCGTTGCCTTGTTCTCGCGGACAGAGAGGCGAGCAACCAGGTCACCCTGGTGGACGATCGAGCCTTCCCTCACGCGAATTTCATCCACTAACCCGTCAATCTCGGTCCGGACATCCGCATTGCCGACTGGGAGTATGTTCAATGGACCGGCGGCTTGCGCCTCCCAATGGACATAGAAGAGCGCTGCCGTTCCGGCGGCCGCCAGTGCCAGCCACACGATCCGGCGAACATATCGATGGCGCCGATGGCTTTTCTTTTTGTGGGGCTTGGCTTGGCGCTCCGGCGGGGAATCCTGCTTCGGTTCACTCGGTTCTGTCTGTTCTTTCTGCGTTGGTTGATGAGGCCTTGGGGGCTCCGCCGGTGGCGGAAACGTCGCGAGAGTTTTGCTTTCCTTCCGTGCCGCGGGCGTGTCGGTTCTGCGGCCGTTGTGCGAAACCGGAGGCTCGACTACGCTTGTAGTCTGCCGCGGCCTTTCGGAATGTCCCTTGTCTCCAGGCTCGTCGTATGGGTCGGGAGGCTTACTTTGCAAGGCCCGAATGCGGCGCCCATACATGGCGTCAAGGATGGAATCCACGGTTGGGTTCGAACCCGAGCCCTCGGAATGCTCTTCGTCTTCTGATGCCGTCCGCTCAGTGGCGCTGCTCGCTATCACGGCGGCGTTTGTCTCTCCTCTATTTCTCATGGCCATAGGCTTCTGCAGAGCGTCCGCCTCTTCTCGCGCGTCAAAATATCCGCTCCCTCCCGGCAAAATCGACTCGTCCTCCTCGTCCGTCTCATTGTCTTCGTCCTGAATGTCAAAATCCATGTCGTCGAAGGAGCCTGATGCGCCATTCGGACTGGCAAACATTCTGCGGAATCGCCTGCGGAACTTCATGAATAGCAGCATCAGCGCGATCAGCACCGCCGTCGGCGTGCGGCCGGCCACGAGCGTGCTCCCCGCGCCCACGATGATGTATCCCAGGATGGAAAAGGAACCGGCCAGAGCGATCGTTCCATAGATCCAGAAGATTCGCCGTTCCCGCGGTGTCAACTTTTCTTCTTCGTCGTCCGAGCCGAAGCCGAACAGCCGCTCCAGAAAGCTGCCGACTTGCCGGAAGGAGCGCCTGCGCAAATTTGGAAGTTCCAGGTAATCGCTCAGCAAGTAATAACCGTCGAGCTTGATGAGGGGATTGAAGTTCATCATGGTATGTATGCCGGAAGTTGTCATCACGGTCAGCGCTATGAAATTAATCCACGTCGTTGGCTCCGTGATTCGCCACGCAAAAACAGCCAGGGACCAAAGAAACAGCTCGAAGTAAGGGCCCGCAAAACCCACCCAAAGGCGTTTTGATTTTTCCGGAAAGAGCCACGCGTCGCTAACATTGCAGTAAAAAGCGGGCATGAGGAAGATCATGGCAAATCCCATTTCGTGGACTTCGCCGCCAAAATACGTGCATGTGAGCCCATGACCAAACTCGTGCGCCACAATCACCGCGAAAATGACAAGAAGGATCGCCGGAGCCGCGGAGGAGTGCAGGACTCGAGGAAGAGCTTCACGAAACTCACCCCAATTCGCCGCCGTAATTCCTGCCGCGAGCAAAATCGATAGTGTCGAGAGCACAACGAAATGGCTCTTAAAAAAGAAGGAAGTGTGCCGTGCCAGCCACTTCAACAGTTCGCAAGGATCGCAAACCTGGATGCGGCAATAGAGCGCGGTGCCACGGAATCGTTTTGGTTTGCGGCTCGCGTCTTTCTTCAGCGCATCCTCAGTTTCCAGCAAGCCGTTCTTCTTTAGCGTTTGAATGAAGGCGTATAAGGCCTCGATCGGAAGCTCGGCGTCAAATTGTCCTTCCGTTCTCTTTCGAATCTCTTCAAATGGAGTTTCGCCGTCCAGTTGCTGGGCGATGAAATACTCCGCTTCTTCCAACCGGAAAAATTTCCGCGAGGCCGGATGCTTGATGATGACGGCAATGCCTTCTGCCGTCTGTTCATGACGGTACGTTAAATCTCTCCGGAGTCTGGGAGGGCACGAGGTCATGACTTCCTTTTAGAAAAGGGATATATTTAGGAAGGGAGGGAGTCGGGTTTCTATCCTACTCCCTCCTCTTCACCAACGCGTGAATCACTCGCCAGGTGTTCAGCTTTCCTCTGACACCTGGTGAATGCACCCGGGGGTATTCACCTTAAGTGCGGTGATTACCCCTTGGTGCCATGGCTGCCAGCCTTGGAGCCGTGGCTGCCACCGGAGTGATGGCTGCCGCCGCTCTTCTGGCTGCCAGCCTTGGAGCCGTGGCTGCCACCGGAGTGATGGCTGCCGCCGCTCTTGTGGCTGCCGCCGGAGCCTCCGCAAGTACAGCCGCAGGGCGCGATGCGCTCCTCCAGCTTCTGCAGTTCTAGACTCAGATGCTTCATGGTTTTTCACCTCCTTTCATTCGGGATTTAAGCGCCTGGTTGATCCACGTCCCCCCTGCTTCCGGCGCCTTTCCGAAACCTGGGATGGAACTCGCCCACGAGGCTCACACCCGCATGGTGAAAAGAACAGGGGCGCGCGCTCATGTGGTCACTCCGGACAACTCCTGGAGTTGCCCGCACAAAACGATCACGATCATTTTCGAATCTCTTTATCGGATGGAATGGCAAAGGACCTGAGCCTGACAACTCCTTTGCCGGAGCGCCTATAGTCGCTCCTTCGCAATGGGGGCACGGCCCTTCCTCAGCAGACGCGTGGGGCATCGGGTTGACTCCAAATTGAGCTCCAACTTGCCGAGCTCTCACTTGCAACGTGCTGCCCAAGAATGTTGTAGGGCCTAGCGGCCAAGCTCAATCAGCACAGGGAGCTGAAAACCATGGCCGCGGTGTGTTCATAGTGGTTCTTCTTCGGCACTTTTCGCGAATCATTGGTGGCAAGGAATGCCACCTAACGCCGGAGTGTCAGAAATAGAGTCCTCCTTTCCGTTGGCACCAACTTTGGCGGTGACCTTCTTGCCATCCCGGACTGGGGCCAAGGAAAGAGCCACTTGGAGACCACGACTCCAAATCACGGGGTATATATATGCGCTTAATGGGCGTGTCGCAATTAGGTCGATTCTTGACAATTCGTATCGCAAATACTTGAAGCCACCTGAGTGGAAATACCCAATTTTCCGGAGTTCACCCGAGGAAATCGCGCCCTGCGGGATAGGAAACAACGCGAGCAAGCGTCGAATCCGGTAAGCGGCGAGTTCGTTAACGGACTGAGTTGCGCCGCAAGGATTGCGTGAGGGTGGCAAGAGAGCCTGTGGGAAGGCTCAGAATGGTGGGCACTGTCCGATTCGAACGGACGACCTTTCGGGTGTAAACCGAACGCTCTAACCGCTGAGCTAAGCGCCCAATAAAATTCATCGTACAGGAAGCGATGCGAGGGGTCAACGCACTAGAGAATCTTCTGGTTAGCAAAGCCTGTGTTTTTGGCTATTTCTTGCCAGTGCTGTCCCATTAAAAGTCGAATAGTTTCAATTGGTTGCCGGGCTCGGCATCCGTGAACCCGTCGTTGAAGTTGGAAAACCCCTCTAAAATCGGGGTTTTCTCGAAAACGGTGACGCTGAGAATTTGCAGAATTTTGTACAGGCTCAAGTCGAGCCCCAGTTGCTTTTTGACAATCGCCACGAGCACGTAAATCGATAAGGCCAGCCACGCTTGGATCTTCACCCCATTTTCCGAGGTGCCGTAGAAAACCTTGATGCGCGTGTGCTGTTTGATCCAGCGAAAAAACAATTCCACTCTCCAACGTGCCCGGTACAACTGGGTGATCGTCAAAGCGGGAAGCAGGAAATTGTTGGTCAGGAAGGTCAGTCGGGAATCTCTCTCGGCATCGAAATAGTGGATTCGCCCCAAGGGATCGGGATAGCGCTGGGCAGTTCGCACTCCGGTCAGCAGAATGGTTTGGTCGCTTCGCAATCCTGCCGATCGTTTGACGGGACGTGAGCTGCGACGGTAGAACTGCATATTCTTTTTGGCGCGAGTGACGAAGAAGGCACAAGCTTGGGCCA
>QHYM01000035.1 GCA_003223295.1 Acidobacteriota bacterium
CCGAGGTGCGCGAGTCCGAAATCGCGCGAAGCCAGAAAGTCCGCGGTAAGTTCCGGAGTGGCCAGTTCGCGCCGGACCGCCCAGACCGCAAGAACCGCCGGCAATCCCGTCAGTGCGCGCCACTCGCCGACCACATCGTAAACATAAAGCAATGCGGAGCTGGTGATTCCGAGCGTGGCAGCCTGGCAAACCGTTTGGCCCGATGCACCGTGCCAACTCTTCCTTTCGATGCCAAGCGAGGTGCGCAAGGCGGGATCGCCAATAATGAGCGCGGCATCGGCGTGTTGAAGCATTTCCGGCAGGTCGGGAAGCGCTTCCGAGAATTGCGGGGCCATGCGCCACTTCTCCGCGCACAGAATACGTGTCAGGACCTGCGTGCTGCGGGAACTGCTGTCCAGGGCGAAGGTCTTCACTTGCTCGATGGGCTTCTTCGCGACGATGAGCAGGCTGCGGACTTGATTCTTGGAGGCGATGGCCATGTCCGGCAAGATCGCGAGACCGGGAATGCGCTGGTACTCGATGGCCGGGATGATGGCGACGTCGGCGCGGCCGAGGCGCAAGTCTTCCGCGCACTGCGAGGGAACCGTGAAAGACAGATCGTACTTGCCCTGCAGCAGCCCGTTGGTGAAGCCCCAGACGAGCGGCGCGGTGTTCAGGTATTGCACGATGGAGATGCGCAGTTTGGTCACCATACGAGTTTCCCCGAGATGGGGTCAATATAAAAGACGGGCTCAGTATAGCAGAGCCGATTTTTGTCCGTGAAAAGCGACTGAAAGGGAGAACAATTCGACGCCGCCGGACAGTTTGAAATGTTGACTGCCCCTCGAAGCTGGAACACGCTGGTGACTCGGGGATAGAAAGAGCGGAATTAAGGATAACGCGGAAACGCAGAGGGCACAGAGATTTGCACAAGTGAAGCGGTAGAATTGCAGGGAAACGAGAACAGAAAGGGCACCCCCCACCTTTTTTCGCAACTGCGCATTCTAAAAGACTTGCGGGCGGGCAATTCTGGAAGTGAGCATTCTAAAGGGGTTATGAGCGAAATCCTGGTAACTGGGCATTCTAAGGAAGATAGGAGACGAGAGCGTTTTGTGTTTCGAGGCAGGCAGGGCTTGTATCCTTGTCAGATCCATGGTTTGCTGCGGCGCATAGGAAGGCGCGATACAATTCTGCGCGCCGCTAAGGCTTCTCGGCATGATCGATGACGAGAACCTCCATGGGAGCCTTTTGCGGCTCGAGTTTCACCCCAAGCTGTTCCTCAAGCGCCGTGGAAATCGCAGCCTGGCTCCCTTCTGCCGCCAATTGCAGCGTGAAATCATAGTCGCCGGTAAGTCCGGTCTTATCCACGACGATGCGGCCGCCCAGCTTCTTTAGAGAGAGGAATGCCTTGACCGACCACTTTGTTACTTTCCGGCTCCAAGAGTTGACGACGTCCGCAAGGGCGGCCGCCAAAGCATTTGAGTCCGCTCGGGTAAGAGTCGCCCGGTTTTGCCGGCTGGTTTTTGGGACCATTCGCCGCGATGACCAGCGCATACACCGGAAGGTCTTTGGTTTCGCGGTGGAAGGAGAGCTTAAAGCGGTCGACCAATTGCGCCTGGAACATGAGCGTCCGCCCACTGACGCCATAAACCCGGCCACGCTTCTGCATTTCGTCAATCGTAGATTTTCCGATTTTCGCATCAACATCGTAGCCTTCCGAGTTGAGCCAGTCCGGTCCTCCTGAGATCTGATCGTCCTGGATTGCGTAAGCCACTCGAAGGAGCCCATGAAGGGTGAAGTTTGTTGCCATTAAGCGGTCGCCCTTCCACATAATCGCAGTGAAGGGTTCCCCGGCGATCTCAAACCCGGCCATAGGCTCGCCATTGTTTGGTTTGATCGACGCGGTCTCGAAAGCAGGCACAGTGGGAGTTGCGTTTTGGGCCTGCGACTCAGCAGGACTCTCCGCATGATCGATGACGAGAAGCTCCACGGGGCCTGTTTGCGGTTCCAGCTTCAGCCCAAGTTGCTTCTGGATGGCTGTTAGAAGAGGCGGGCTGTTGGGATCTGGTTGATAGGTGGAAGGGAGGTATGCGGGACGCGGGGGGAATTCGCCTGGGTCAGGAAACCACTTCAGGTTGATGTCGTACTTTCCACCGAGATCGGTTTTATCGAGGACCATCCTTTTGGTGAATCCCGAAAGGTTGGCAACCAATTGCGTTATCGGCACCTTCTGGCCGTCGAGCTGGCCAACCCATGTATGCACGCGGAGACTGCCACAAGGTAGCGGTGGGGGCGGCGTGGCCGGCTTTACGATGACCGGATTCGGATGCGGGCCACAATCGCCTGGCGCTTCATGAAGTTTTCCAGCTTCGGCCACGACGAGCGAATAGATCGGGAGCTCTTTGGTCTCGCGGTGGACTTTCAGCTTGAATCGGTCCTTCAAGAGTGCCTGAAGCATGCGCTGGCTCTGAAAGTCACGCTGATCATTGCCAAGCTTCTGCATCTCGTCGATTACAGATTTTTCTGCTCTGGCATCGACATCGTACAACTCAGAAGAGAACCAGTCAGGCGCTCCTGAGATCTGATAGTCTTCGACTCGGTAGGCGTTTCGGATGAGCTCCCACATCGAGATGTTGTGAGCGGTGAACGTGCCGGGCGTGAACATGATGTTCTGCATGATGGTGCCGTTGCCGGTCTTGAGCGATTCGGTGCCCACTTTGTTAAGTTTGATCGAAGCGCTCTCGAAAGCAGGCACAGGGGCCGCTGAGTTTTGATCCTGCGACTGAGCGCGAGTTTGGGAGGCATGCAGCAGGCCAACCGCGATTGGAGCCGCCACGGCCAGGAATCCCGTGACGCTCAGCAATAGTTTCCTGCTGAAGTCCAATTTGCGCGAAAGATTTTTGGTCATGATATAAGCCATCCTTTTCTTGAGATCGGCGCCCGTGACTCCGGACACGCAAGCCAGCGGGGACCCGACACAAAACTCACAAATCTTCAAAATGCTTTCCGCATAGGCCTGGCGATCGCTTCCCGATTCCAAGACTTCCTCGTCGCAGGCACGCTCGCGCTCTTCGATGAGCCGGGCACCCAACCACCAAACCAGCGGATGGAACCAGAAGATGGCTTCCACGACCATGTGGATTGCGCCCACTAGATTGTCACGACGGCGCACGTGCCACAGTTCGTGCGCGAGAATGGCTTCCAGATGCGCATCTTCCAGGCGCTCAGAGATTCCTTCGGGCCACAGCAAAACAGGCCGGGTTATGCCGAACACCCCTGGCTCCAGACAAGTCCGCGACAACAGCATCTCGGTCACCTTCCGCTTGCCTCCCGTACGCTCCAGCCGCCGCAAGGTCTGCAGTTCGCGTCCTTCCTGCAAGGGCACCGATTTTCGGATGGCTGCGGAAATCTGCCGCCAACGGAAGTACCAGTGGAAAATGACCACCAGGAATCCGCAGAGCCACACAACTGCAAGAAGCGCGGGAAGCAATTGGGTCAGAGCCGTCGATACAGCGACCTGAGGAATCACAGGCATCGTTGGCTGAGTAAAGGGCTGGCTGACCTCCTCGACTGCAATGTAGAACGAAGCGTTCGATCCCGCCGCGGTGTGGGCCCCGGAGAGATAGCTTCCCAAGGCGACCAGCAACGAAAAAGGAATCAAGAATTTCACGGACGCTGCGAGCCAGAGCCAATAGCGAACCCGCGCATGATTTTTTCGCAGCGTCAACGTCAATAATCCTGCAGTGATGGCGAGCAGCGTCGATTGCCATAAGTGATTTCCCAACGCTGGAGCAAGAGAGGGCCACGTTGCAGACAGGTGGTTCGGGATCATTTCGATTTGTCCTTTCTCGCAAGCTTGCGGAGGACTTTTTCGGCTTCCTTCACGTCTTCCAACGTGAGTTTGCCGGATTCAATTAAGTGCGCCATTACGGGCTGCGTGCGCCCCCCGAAGAGCGCCAGGAGGTCTTCGATCAACCTGCGCTGAGCGGCGTTGCGGGAGATCGCGGCTTCGAAAATGTGAAAGTTGCCGACCTTCTTGACGCGACGCACCGCATTCTTCCCTTCCAAGCGATAAACGGTAGTCTGGATTGTGGTGTAGGCTGGCCTGCGTTTTTCTGGGAAGGTTTCCTGAATCTCGCGGATGGAGGCCTGGTCGTGAGTCCACAGCGCCTCCATGATGTGAAGTTCAAGCTTCGATAGTTTGGGTTTGGGCATTTTTCTCCGTCTACTACGTGCGTGTGTTATCCTACTACCGTAATAGTCAGCGTCAAGTCTTTTTGCGGACAGACTTTCGTGGGATCTGCAGCGCTGGCTCCACGAGCTTGGAACTCTTGGGTGTCGGTGCGCTATTCGATGCGGAGGGCGTCTATGGGGGAGATGGAGGCGGCGCGGTTGGCGGGGATGATGGCGGCGAAGAAGGAGCAGATGGCAAGCGCCACCGCTGCGGCGCTCAGGGCGAGGGGGTCCCAGGAGGAGACGCCGTACAACTGGGCGGAGAGCAAGCGCCCGGCACCGACAGCCAGGGGCAATCCCAGGATCAATCCAATGGCCACACGATTGAATGCTCCGCGGAGCACCAGGCCCAGGACTTGCGGGCGGTCCGCGCCAAGGGCCATGCGGATGCCGATTTCGTTGGTTCGCTGGGCAACGGAATAGGCAGTGACACCGTACAAGCCGATGGCCGCGAGGGTGAGAGCGACGATACCGAAAAGGCCAGCGAGACTGGCCACGGCGCGCTCCTGATCGAAGGAAAGTTCAATCTGCTGCCGCATGGTGCGGATGCTGTTGATGGTCAGGTTGGGATCGAGTTCGGAAAGAATCCTGGTGAGGAGCGGCTCGAGGGCACCGGGGGACAAGTTGGTGACGAGCAGCATTCCGCCGATGAAGTGGGAGTTCAACTCGATTTTCTTCATCAAGGGATCGGGATAATTCACATTTTGGGCCAGCGGCACGTAGAACATGGGACGCGCGGGCCGGCTGAGGCCACCGCCGGCAAACTTGGCGTCGCGCACAACGCCGACGATACGGAAGGTGCCGTCATACTGGGGCAAGTCCAAGCCAAAGTGTTGATCGATGGGGTCTTCGCCGCTCTTGAAAAAACGCTTCACGAAAGTTTCGTTGACGATGGCCACCGGCGCGGTGGTTTCATTGTCCGCGGCGGTAAACGCGCGGCCGCGCAAAATGGGCATGCCCAGATTCTGAAGATAGTTCGCGCTGACGCGATCCCACGAGGAGCCCGCTTGCTCGTTGATCTTGCCGGGAGGATGGCCAGCGACCATGATGAGTTCGCCCCAATTGTCGGTGAGCGGATTGTAGAGGGCGAGGCCGGAGGCCTGAACGCCGGGGAGGCGATTGAGTTTTTCCTCCAGCTGGCGATACAGCGCGGCTAACTGAGGCCCGGTGTAGGTCGCTGGAGGCCGGTTCATGCTGACCTCCACGCGGTTTTGCACCTGGAAGCCGAAGTCCTGACGTTCGAGCTTGTTGAGGCTGCGTGCCAGCATGGTGGCGCCGGCGACGAGGACCACCGACAAGGTGGCCTGGACAACCAGCAGCGCTTTGCGAGTGAACCCAGAACGATCCCGCGTGCCACGGCCCGAGCCGCGCAGCGCTTCCGCAGGATCGGTGCGCGTGGCCAGCCAGGCGGGGGCCGCGCCGAAAATGATTCCGGTGACGAGAGCCAATCCAAAGGCAAACGCCAATACCACGAGCGAAGGCCTGACACTGATTGGGAGAAAATGCGAGCTGTGGAACGCGAGGGCCAACAGCAAACGCGCCGCGCCCATGGCCACCAACAGCCCGACGATGCCGCCGCCCATGGCGAGCAGGATACTTTCGGTGAGCGCTTGCGTGACGATTTGGCCGGGAGTGGCCCCGACGGCTAATCGCACGGCCGTTTGGCCGCGACGCGCAACTCCGCGAGCGAGAAGCAAGTTCGCGACGTTGGCACAGGCGATCAGGAGCACTAAGGCGCACACGGAGAGCAAGATCTGCAGGCTGCGGCCGTACTCCTCTTTCATCATGGCGACGCCCGCTCCGGCTGGTATGACGCTGAGCACCTGGTTGGGAAGCATGCGGATGACATCGGGCATCCAGTTGGAGGGATAGCCGGAATCGTTTTGCATCCACAGGCGGAGCACTCCGGTGAGACGAGGAGCCATTCCGTCGATCGAGGCTCCCGGGCGCAATCGCCCGATCATGCGCAGCCATGCGGAGACGGGCTGATGCAGCAGGCTGCCATCGGCATTGATCATGGGCTCCTGTTGCAGGGGAACCCAGATGTCCGGCGGATCGCTTTCCAGGGTTTCGCCGAAAAATCCAGGGGGCGCGACGCCGATCACGGTGACTGGGTGGCCTTCGACGACGAACGTGGAACCCACAACGGAAGGATCAGAAGCGTAGGCGGTCTCCCAGACGCGATGGCTGAGCACGGCGACAGGAGGAGCACCGGGCTTGTCGTCATCCGGCGTAAATACGCGGCCACCGAAGGCGCCGACTCCGAGAGTTGAGAAAAAGGTGCCGGTGACGTACTCCGAGCGGAATGACCTGGCGACGGATTCAACGCCTTGGCGGCGCACCCCCATGCGCCAGCGTCCGGCCTGGAACGCGGTGACTTCCTCGAATTCCGGTGTGTTCTCTTTCAGACGCTCATACAGGGGAAAGGAGAACATTCCCCAGCGGTCCTGAGGACCGCCTTCGACGCAGCATTCGTCCCCTTCGCCGACGCGGTAGAGGCTGCCGGGGTCCGTGACGGGCAAAGAGCGAAGCATGACGGCGTGGATCAGAGTAAAGATGGCCGTGGTGCCTCCGATTCCCAGGGCCAGGGTGAGGACCGCTGCAGCGGTAAAAACCGGCGCCAAGCGGAACTGGCGAAAGGCATATCGTAGACTGCCCGGCAGGCTCTGCATGGAACACCTCACCTAGATTACGTAGGCTGGGCGCAGCAGGTTCCCAAAACTCGGCGGGGAAAAACCGGCTGCCGTTCGGCGCAACTCTGCGCGATGAAGGATTGACGACGGAGAGTGGCATTTGTCACGGGGTGCGAGGGTCCGGGAAATCCTGGAGGTAGGCAGGGCCATCTCTTAAGAAAGAAAGACTTGGCGGGGAGAGCACGGGATTAGCCATCGGGACATTTATGTTGTAAAAACTTTCGGCACGTTTGGAGGGATGGACATGTCGAAGGCTTGGGTCGGTGTTTTGTGGATGAGCGCGGCACTTGCTGCGCCTGGTTACGCGGGAGGAAGCCGGGCTCCCGGCCTGGCCGGGATAAATTCCCCGCGGCCTCTCCAACAGCGAGGTGCAGATGTGGGCGTCACCAACATGCCCACGATTACGGAAAAAACCGCGGGGATGCAGAAGCTTCCGGGATATTTCAATCTTTATTGGGATGCCAAGCAAGGCAAGCTGTGGCTGGAAATTGATAAGTGGGGAAGCGCGTTTCTCTATCAGAGCGGACTGCCTGCGGGGATCGGTTCGAACGACATCGGGCTGGACCGCGGGCAACTGGGAGCAACGCGCATCGTGCGATTTGACCGCAGCGGGCCGAAGGTGCTGTTGATTCAGGAGAATCTAGAATATCGCGCGGTGAGCAGCGACCCGGACGAGCGACGCGCGGTTCATGATTCGTTCGCGGAGTCGGCGCTGTGGGGATTTACCGTGGCGGCAGAAGAAAAGGACCACGCGCTGGTGGATGCCACGGATTTTTTCCTGCGCGATGCGCATCACGTTCCGGAAGCGCTGCGGCGAACCAAGCAAGGCGCGTATCGGCTGGATGGCACGCGCTGCGCGATTTACCTGTCGCAGACGAAGAATTTTCCGCTCAATACGGAAGTGGAGGCCACGCTCACGTTTACCGGTGACGAGCCAGGACCGTGGGTGCGCCTGGTGACGCCGGCGCCGGAGGCGATTACCGTGCGCGAGCATCATTCCTTCGTGCAACTGCCGCCGCCGGGCTATAAGCCGCGCGCATACGATCCACGCGCGAGCTTTTTCGGCATCCAGTACATGGACTACGCCACGCCCATCAGCGAGCCGATTGTGAAACGGTTTATGGCGCGGCACCGGCTAGAGAAAAAAGATCCCAAGGCGGCGGTGAGCGAGCCGGTGCAGCCGATTGTCTACTATCTGGATCGCGGCGCGCCGGAGCCGATTCGTGCGGCGCTGCTGGAGGGGGCGCGGTGGTGGAACCAGGCGTTTGAAGCGGCAGGCTACAAGAACGCTTTTCGCGTGGAGATGCTGCCGGAAGGCGCGGACCTGATGGATTTGCGCTACAACGTGATTCAGTGGGTGCACCGGGCGACGCGGGGATGGTCGTATGGTGCGGGGGTGATTGATCCGCGCACGGGCGAGATCATCAAAGGGCACGTCACGCTGGGTTCGCTGCGCGTGCGGCAGGACTATTTGATTGCGGAAGCGCTGCTGGCGCCGTACGAAAAAGACAAGCCGCTTTCGCCGAAAATGCAGCAGATGGCGCTGGCGCGGCTGCGTCAACTGGCGGCGCATGAGGTGGGCCACACGCTGGGATTAGAGCACAATTACACGGCGAGCACAGTGAATCGCTCTTCCGTGATGGATTATCCGCCGCCGTACATCCAGCTTGGCACCGACGGCGTGCCGGAATTGTCGGACGCGTACGCCACCGGAATTGGGGCCTGGGACAAGGTGTCAATCACCTACGGTTATCAGGATTTTCCTGCGGGTGTGGACGAGCACGCCGCGCTGAACAAAATCTTGAGTGACGCGTTCGGGCGCGGACTGCGCTTCCTGACGGACCAGGACGCACGGCCGGCGGGCTCTTCCAGCAGCTTGGCGCATCTGTGGGACTCCGGCACGAACGCCGTGGATGAATTGAATCGCTTGATGCAGGTGCGAGCCGCGGCTCTGAAACGGTTTGGCGAGAACAACATTCGCGAAGGCGCGCCGCTGGCTACCTTGGAGGATGTGCTCGTGCCGCTGTACATGCTGCATCGTTATCAGGTTGAAGCCGCCAGCAAGGTGGTGGGAGGAATGGATTACACGTTTGCGCTGCGCGGAGATGGGGAAACGCCGACGCAGATTGTTGCGCCAGCCGAACAACGGCGGGCGCTGAACGCGGTGCTGGCCACGCTGAAGCCGGATGTTTTGGCTCTGCCGGAGTCACTGCTGAAAATCATTCCGCCGCGTCCGCCGGAATACG
This sequence comes from Acidobacteriota bacterium, assembly GCA_003223295.1. Classification (GTDB taxonomy): domain Bacteria; phylum Acidobacteriota; class Terriglobia; order Acidiferrales; family UBA7541; genus Acidiferrum. Next base: position 9,152 of record QHYM01000035.1, read on the forward strand.
AGCGCGGGCGAGAACATTTTAAGATTCGCACCGGCCCGGCGTTTGATGCGTTGGCTCCCGCGGAGGCCGCGGCACAGCACACGCTGCAGTTTTTGTTCAATCCTGAACGAGCGGCGCGGCTGGTGGAGTTTCATGCGCGTAACGGGGAGAATCCAGGTTTGCAGGAAGTCCTGGACGCAATTCTGACGGCGACGTGGAAAGGGCCTTACGGCGATGGGTATGCGGCACAAATTGCCAACGTTGTGGACGACGTTGCGTTGTATGACTTGATGGCGCTGGCCGCGAGCGACCATGCGAGTGACGAAGTGCGCGCCATCGCAAGCCAGGAGCTGCACGACCTGTATGCTTGGCTGAATGCGCCAGCCGGAGGGCGGCAGATTGCCGATCAAGCGCATGTTTCGTTTGCTTTACGGCAAATCGAGCAGTTTGAGAAGGATCCGAAGAAAATCGACCTGACAGCGCCCGCGGAGCCTCCGGACGGGCCGCCGATTGGGACGGACGAGGATTGGGACTGGCAGGAGTGATTGTGGGAGTGGCACGGTTGAGGTCTAGCCAGGATTCCTCGTCGCTTTGCTCCTCGGAATGACAGGTTCGTCCGTCGTCTATAGCAGCAAGGAGGCTCCATGCGTCTACCTGCTCTTTGCCTGACTTTCGCCTCGGCGTTGGTTGCGATTGGTTTCTCAAGCGCGCAAGCAAAGTCGCATGATCATTCGGTGAACATCCATGATGGCCACCGGCATCCCATTACGGATTGCTCGGATCTGCATATTGAATTTGATGACCGCGATGCCGTGGTGCGCTCCGAAACGCGCACGCTCAGCAAAGCGGAGGCTCCCGTATTGAAGGTGCATCCGCACGCCAATGGCGGCACGCAGGTGGTGGGCTGGGACCAAAACAACTATTCCGTGACGGCGTGCAAAGCCGTGGCACCTGGAGATGACGCCGAGCGCATGCTTTCGCAGATTACGATGTCCATGGAGAACGGTACGGTGTCGACGCGGGGTCCATCGGGCGAGGGCGATGATTGGACCGTGTATCTGCTGATTCGCGCGCCGAAGTCCGCCGCGATCGAACTGGAGACCACCAACGGGCCAATTTCTTTGTACGACGTAGACGGGAAACTGACCGCGCATGCGCACAACGGGCCGATCAGCCTGCACAATTTCTCCGGAGACGCGGAAGTCACCGCACAGAACGGTCCGATCAGCATGGAAGGCAGCAGCGGGAACGTGCGCATTCGAACGGAAAATGGGCCCATCAACGTGGACTTGAAAGGGACAAGCTGGAGCGGAAGCGGTCTCTCGGCTGATGCGCAAAACGGTCCGGTGACGCTGCGGGTGCCGAGCGGATTCCAAACAAGCTTCGTGGTGGAATCGACGAATCATGCGCCGATGAGCTGCCATGCCAGCATTTGTGGGAGCGCGCGGAAGACCTGGGACGATGAACATCGGCGAATCGAATACGGGTCGTCGCCGGCAGTCGTGCATCTGTCCACCGTGAACGGGCCGGTGGCGGTCGAGGAAGCACGCGATTGACGTTGGGGTATGGGCCTGGATTGCGATTTCGATCCAAGGCCTCAATCACCATGTGATTCTTGGCGGCGACGTGGACGGCATCGCACTCTTGCAGATAAGATTTGACGCATGCTGCTGGAAGCACGCGTCGCCCATCGAGTAACGGAAGCTGAGGCCGCTCAGCTAAGCCGCCAGGTGTATGGCCTGGAGGCATCCGCGCGGACACTTCCCGGTGAATACGACGACAACTTTCAACTAACCACGGCGGACGGTCGTGCGTTTGTCCTCAAAGTGATGCACCCCGCGCGCGAGCCTTCTTTCATCGATATGCAATGCCAAGCGCTGGTGCATCTCGCGGAAAGCGCGCCGCAGCTCCCTTTGCCGCGTGTGCTGCCAAATCGCAGCGGCGAGTTTTTTTCGGAAATTACCTGCGCGGATGGTTCGAAACGGTTGGTTTGGCTGCTGCGTCTTTTGAAAGGAACAGTCCTTGCGGAGGTGCGTCCGCATGCGCCGGAGTTGCTCCGCGATTTGGGCCGGTTTCTGGGAGAAATGGACGCAGCATTGCAGTCCTTCGAGCATCCTGCCGCGCATCGCCAATTAAAGTGGGATTCCTCACGAGCCGTTTGGATCAAGGAATACATCCACGAGATTGAAGGTGCTGGACGGCGCGCGCTGGTTGAAAAGTTCCTCAAACTCTATGAAGACGAAGTCGTGCCGCGCGTGCCGCGTTTGCGCTGCAGTGTGATTTACGGCGATGCGAATGACTACAACGTTCTGGTGAGTGGTCCCTGGCCGCAGCCCCGCAAGATTGCGGGCGTGATTGATTTCGGCGACATGCACCACGGGCTGAGGGTTTCAGAAGCAGCCATCGCTGCGGCCTACGCCATTTTTGGGAAAACGGAACCGCTGAAGGCAGCGGCAGAAGTGCTTGCGGGATATCAAGGAGCGTTTCAGCTTCAAGAAGAAGAGGTTGCTGTCCTTTTTCCGTTAATGGCGATGCGATTGGCGGTGAGCGTGACAAATTCGGCGCACCGCAAGAAGGTGATACAGGATGATGCGTATGTGACCGTCAGCGAAGAACCGGCATGGCATGCGCTCGAGCAACTCGCAAAAATTCATCCGCGCTTCGGGCATTACACGTTCCGCGCCATCTGCGGATGGACGCCCGTTACGAAGGCGGAAAAGATCCAGCGCTGGCTGTTGGCCAATGAAAAATCTGCGGCGTCTGTTCTTGAGGTGGATTTGCGCACGTCAGCAAGTCTCGTTTTTGATCTGGGCGCGGGAAGCCGGCTGCTCGGCGCGGATCCGAACGCATCGGAAACTCCCGAGCTCACGGAAAAAATATTTGGCGAAATGAAGCGAGCCGGTCTGCGCGTAGGTGTTGGGCGATACAACGAAGCGCGCCCGCTCTACAATTCCCCGCGTTTTGGAGGCGCGGGCAACCCAATCACGGAACGGCGCACCATGCACTTGGGAATCGATCTTTTCGTTGAGCCGGGCACGGCTTTGCGGGTGCCGCTGGACGGCGTGGTGCACGTCCTAGCCAATAACGCTGCTCCTCAGGATTACGGTCCGCTCGTGATTTTGCGTCACCAGACGGGAGACGGCGAAGAGTTCTTCACGCTTTACGGACATCTCAATACGCAGACGCTCGACGAACTCAAGGTCGGTCAGCGCATTTCGCGAGGCCAAGGATTCGCGCACGTCGGGACGCCCGCGGAAAATGGCGGCTGGGCGCCGCATCTTCATTTTCAGATCATTCTCGATTTGTTGGATCTTGGCGCCGATTTTCCCGGCGTGGCTTACGCCTCGCAGCTCACCGTCTGGACGAGCCTTTCACCCGATCCAAATCTTCTGCTGGGAATTCCCGCGGATCGTTTTCCCGCGCAGGAAGCGAGTTTTGAGGAGGCGCTTGAAAAGCGCCGCGCTCTGCTGGGGAAAAATCTCAGCATTTCCTACGAGCGTCCGCTGAAAATTGTGCGGGGCTGGATGCAGTACCTCTACGACGACACGGGGCGCGCCTATCTCGATGTGTACAACAATGTGCCGCTGGTCGGGCACAGCCATCCGCGTGTCGTGCGCGCTGCGCAGGAGCAGCTTGCGCTGCTCAATACCAACACGCGCTACTTGCATGACAATGTGAATCGGTACGCGGAGCGGCTGACACAGAAACTCCCCGAACCATTGCGTGTCTGTTTCTTTGTCAATTCGGGCAGTGAAGCCAACGAACTGGCGCTGCGACTGGCGCGCGCGCACACCGGGCGCGAAGACGTGATCGTCCTGGAGCACGCGTATCACGGGCACACGAACTCGCTGATCGACATCAGCCCATATAAATTTGACGGGCCCGGCGGTCGCGGGAAAAAGCCGTGGGTGCACGTCGCTCCTATGGCTGATGATTATCGCGGCCCGTATCGGCGCGAGGACAAAGAAGCGGGGGCAAAGTATGCGCGCCACGTTGCGGAAATTCTGCAACGCACGCAGGCTGATGGCCGCGGCGTGGCCGCTTACATCGCGGAGACTTTGCCGAGCGTTGGCGGACAAATTGTTTTTCCCCCGGAATATCTTCAAGAAGTCTACAAGCACGTTCGCGCAGCGGGCGCCGTGTGCATCGCCGATGAAGTGCAGGTCGGTTTCGGGCGCCTCGGAACGCATTTCTGGGGATTCCAATCGCAAGGAGTGGTGCCGGACATCGTCGTTCTGGGCAAGCCGATCGGAAACGCGTTCCCTCTCGCGGCAGTGGTCACGACGAAAGACATCGCAGCGTCTTTTGCCAATGGAATGGAATTCTTCAGCACCTTTGGCGGCAACCCGGTGGCTTGCGCAGCAGGCCTGGCGGTTCTCGATGTGCTGCAAGAAGAAAAATTACAGGGGAACGCGCTGCGGGTGGGAACTCATCTCAAGAACGGATTGCAAGCGCTGCAGCAGCGTCACGCCCTGATTGGCGATGTGCGCGGATCGGGCCTGTTTCTGGGCGTGGACCTTGTGCTCGATCGAACGACGCGCGAGCCTGCGCCGCTGCAAGCGTCTTACATTGTGAACCGGCTTCGCGATTGCGGAATCCTTACGGGCACTGATGGCCCTCATCACAACGTGATCAAGCTGCGGCCGCCGCTTGTTTTCACCGAGAAAGACGCGGATCTCTTCGTCAAGACGCTGGATGCCATCCTTCAGGAAGACGCAGCACAACCTGGACTCTAAAGCTTCAGGTCTTTGCCTCCCGCCCCGGATCGCTCAGCAATCTTAAGGATATTCAGGAAACAGAAGCGTCACGCTAGCTCAGGAATTAGAAGCGAGCACGGATAATTTGTAGTTTAATCGGGGCTGGCCCATCGGAGAAGGTCTTGTATGCGGTTTTCTTGTCTCTTTGCAATCTTCGCGCTTCTCCAAAGCATCATTGCCTGTCCGAGAATTCGAGCAGCGGACTCTGCGGACTGCTTGGGCGTTGTTCTGGATGAAAATGGCGTCCCGATCGCAGCCGCGCAGGTGAAGTTTGAGGATGCGGCCGGGCGCTCCTACCGGGCAGAAACCGACGCGACCGGGCGCTTCGCTCTCCATACTCTTTCTTCCGGCGATTACAAGGCGGAAGTGCGGAAAGAGGGGTTTTTCGTACTTGCGGGCCAGGCGGTCTCATTGCATCCGGGAAGTAACGAACTCTCTTTCGTCTTGAATCGTGAGCAAGAGGTTCGCGAAAAGGTGCAAGTCACCGCGCCATCAAATCAAATTGACACGCAGGACACCTCTCAGCGCTCCACGCTCTTGGCTCGAGACATTCGCGACATCCCCGTGCCCAACACCCACATGCTTCAGCCGAGTCTCGTAGCCCTGCCGGAGATCGTGCAGGACAATCGGACGAATTTGCACGTGGCGGGCGCCCGCTCAGGAGATACGCAATATCTGCTAGACGGATTTGAGATCGGCGATCCCGTCAGTGGGACGCTGACAGCGCGTTTCAACATTGACGCCACACGAACCGCAGAAGTCCAAACCGGACGGATTGGGGCTGCTTACCCGCACTCCGGCGCTGGCATCTTGAGCCTCGAGACTCCCGACGGAGATGACCGCTGGCGCTTTGGAACGACCAACCCGACTCCCGGCGTCAATGTTCAGCATGGCGTCCACTTGGGAAATTGGTATCCGAGGTTTGCTTTTTCTGGTCCCCTCGAGCGTGGCCGCTTCTGGTTTTCCAATTCCATCAGCGTGCAACATACCTTCGGCGTCGTGAAGCAGCTTCCTTCGAACGCCAACACATTCGAAGAATGGGCCGGAGACAATCTCGTTCGCCTACAATACAACATCTCGCCAAGGCACATCCTGCACGCGAGCTTTCTCTACAATCGCGCGAATGACAGCAACCTCGGCCTGGATGCCCTCGATCCGCAATCCACTACGGTCACTGCGGATCAACGCCGCGCCTTCGTCTCACTGAAAGATCAGCTGTGGCTTCACGAAACGTTGTTTGAGTTGGGCGTTGCTGCCGACGGTGGCGTGCTGGAGTACACGCCGCAAGGCTCGCAACCCTATATTCTTCTCATCAATGGGACGAGCGGAAACTATTTTCAGCACCTGAGCCAGCGCGGGCGCCGCCTTCAGGGGGTGGCGAACGTGATTGCGGCTTCGCGCCACTGGCACGGCACGCACCAGCTTTCCATGGGTGCGAATGCCGCTGGGCTGGTCTTGCACCAGTCGGCGCAGCGCGGGGAGATTGCTGCGCTTCAAGCCACGAATCCAAACGACGGAACAGCTTGTACTTCGCCCACGGCAGGTTGCTTGGTGCGCCGGTCCGCGTTTACGGGACCTGCTACTCCTCGGCTTTCGAACACGCAAGCCGGCGCGTATGCGCAAGATACATGGTCAATGAGCAGGTATTTCGTTTTCCAAGTGGGCTTGCGCACGGATTGGGACCGCTTTACGCAAAGCGCGATGGCCGAGCCGCGCGTGTCTGCCAACGTGCTGCCTTTCGGTGACGACCGCGCCAAGGTTTCGCTCGGTTGGGGCATTTACAATGGGCCTCTCAATCTCGCGCTCATCGGACAGGTCCTGGACCAGGAGCAAGTGGACACCTTTTATGATTCCGCCGGAACCGTGGCTCCTCCAGGACCGATCATCAGCCAGTTCGTGCTGCCTGCGGGTGCCCTGCACCAGCCTCGGTTTGAGACGTCCAGCGCGGGGTGGCAGGAAAAATTCGGGCGAAACACTCTCGTTGGTCTCGAACTTCTCGCGCGGAACGGCACTCACGGCTTCGCCTTCGTTGACCAGCAGCCCTCCCAGCCTGGTGGTGTTTTTCTCCTTCTGGATCAGCGCAATGATAGATATCGCTCGGCGACCTTCTCCGTGCGCCATGTTTTTTCGGAAAACACCGAACTCTTTGGCGCGTACAGCGGGTCGCGCGCACGTTCGAACGAAGTTCTCAATCCGGCTCTCGGTTCCATTTTTTACGTAGCGCAGCAACCTGGGCCCGTGGCTTGGGACGCGCCCAACCGGGTACTCACCTGGGGTTGGGCACCGACGCACATCTGGAGCACGCAGTTGAGCTACTTCTTCGAATATCGAACCGGGTATCCCTTCAGCGTCGTCAATCTTCAGCAGCAACTCGTCGGTTTGCCTAATTCCCTGCGGTTCCCTGCTTACGCCAGCCTGAACCTGGGGCTCGAGAAGAAATTTGCGTTCCGCGGCTATCTCTGGGCCGCGCGGGTGGAGGCAGTCAACATTCTTGGCCGGCAGAATCCGGATTCGGTGGTGAACAATATTGATGCTCCTACGTGTACGAGTCTTGTTCGCTCCGGATGCTTCGGTGCGTTCGCCGGTGGGCAAGGCCGCGCGACAACTTTGCGCGTGCGTTTTGTGGGCAGAAAGTAAGCATCGCTTTTCCTACTGGTCCGACCGGCAAGCTTAGCCTCAAAGTGTGGCTTGCCCCTATTTATCTGCCGCGGGGCTGAATGGCTCAGAAAAAAAGCTCTACGAGCTGCTCAGCGCCGAAGAATCCGTACACATCGATGACCTTGTCTAGTGCTCCGGCTTGAACTCTTCCGAGGTTCTGGCTACCCTGTGTACTTTGGAGATGAAAGGGATTGTGCGGCAGTTGCCCGGAAACCAGTTTCTGCAAAGTGTTGTTATAGAGGGAGATAGAGGTTGCATTATCCCTCCACGGGCGGAATGCCATCTAAGAGAAGGAATCGGTAGGGCCGGCATATGCATCTCATCATGGACCGGGCCCACCTCAGGGACATGCGCCAAAGGTAGCGAGAAGGACACACGCCCCGCGGTCCGCCCTCTCCGAATCACAGTACGGAGTTACAAAGGCTACATGGCTCGTTCGCTTGTTATTGTCGAATCGCCCGCTAAGGCGAAGACGATCAATAAGTATTTGGGACGGAACTATACCGTCAAGGCTTCCATTGGCCACGTCATGGACTTGCCGACGAAGACGATAGGCATTCGCCTGCCGGGCGAGGATCCTTCCGGCAAGAAAAAAGCAAAAAAGAAAAAGGGCGCAAAGAAAGGCGCCAAAGCCAAGGCAAAGACCCCCAAGATCACCCTGGATGACGAAAAGATTTTCGAGCCTACGCTGCAAATCATCTCCGGTAAGGGCAAGGTCATTCATGACCTGAGAAAGGCCGCCCACACGGCAGAAGCCGTCTATCTGGCCCCTGACCCGGATCGCGAGGGAGAGGCCATTTCCGCTCACCTAGCGATGGTGCTCTCCAAGCCCAACCGCTTCGTGGAGGCCGAGGCCCCGGGGAAACAGAACGGTAAAGCTGCGGAAGCGAAAGAGACCGCAGATGCCAAAGCCGGCAAGGGCGGGAAGAGCAACGGGGATCTGGGGGCGGATATTCCTCCCGCGGACCCCAAGAAAATCTTTCGTGTGACCTTTAACGAAATAACCCCAAAGGCGATCCGCGCTGCATTTGATCACCCCAGGGCAGTGGACGCGAATCTGGTTGACGCGCAGCAGGCTCGCCGTGTCCTCGACCGGCTGGTGGGCTACAAAATCTCTCCGCTTCTATGGAACAAAGTGCGCCGAGGTCTATCCGCTGGTAGGGTGCAGACCGTGGCGTTGCGCTTGATCGTCGAGCGCGAAGAAGCCATACGCGCGTTCGTGCCGCAGGAGTATTGGACCATCCACGCCATGCTGGATGCGGGGAAGCCGCCGCTTTTTGAGGCCAAGCTCTTCAAGCACAACGACGCGGATATCGAGGTAAAGAATCAGGAAGCCGCGGACAAAATTGTCGCCGCGGTCAGCAAGGCCAACTGGCAAGTCGTCTCGGTTACCCAAAAGGAAAAGAAGCGCAACCCGCCTCCGCCGTTTACCACCTCGAAATTGCAGCAGGCTGCCTACAACCGCCTGCGCTACACCGCCAAGCGCACCATGTCCTTGGCGCAGAAACTTTATGAAGGCGTGGAGTTCGGCTCAGAAGGCTCGGTGGCGCTGATCACCTATATGCGCACCGACTCGGTCCATGTCTCCAACGACGCGCTGGCCCAGGTCCGCGAACTGATCCCTGAACGGTTTGGGGCTAACTATCTTCCCGAGAAGCCGAATTTCTACAAGTCGAAAAAGGACGCAAAGGAAGCGCACGAAGCGGTGCGTCCGACCGACGTCGCGCGCACCCCGGAAGACGTAAGGAAGTATCTAGACGACGACCTCTTCAAGCTGTACCAGTTGATCTGGCAGCGCTTTGTGGCCTCGCAGATGCTTCCTGCGATTTTTGATCAGACCACCATCGACATCCGCGCGGGCGAATACACGTTCCGCGCGAACGGCTCGGTGCAGAAATTCGACGGCTATCTGCGTGTTTATCAGATGCCAGCATCCACCGCCGACCGCGAAGACGACGAAAAGGACGACGAAGGCGAGGGTCGCAGTTTGCCCGAAGTTGCCGAGGGACAATTGCTGCGCCTGGACAAGATTCGTCCCGAGCAGCACTTCACCGAACCTCCGCCGCGCTACAACGACGCGACGCTGGTGAAGGAGCTCGAAGAAGATGGCATCGGCCGCCCGTCCACCTACGCTGCCATCATTTCGACGCTGGTCGAGAGAGAATATGTCACTAAGAACCAGGGCAGGTTTTCGCCTACGATGCTCGGCGAGCGTGTGAGCAAGCTGCTGGTAAAGAGTTTCGAGGACATCTTCGACCTAAAATTCACGGCCCGCATGGAAGAGGAGCTTGACGAAATCGAAGAGGGCAAACTGCCCTGGCGCGATGCTGTAAGAGAATTCTGGGAGAAATTTGTCATTGATCTCGACAAGGCCGACGAGGAGATGCTCTCGTACAAGGCCGGCATCCCCACGGGGAAAAAATGCGAGAAGTGCGGCCAGGGCGAATTGCTGGAACGCATCAGCCGCCACGGCTTCTTTCTCGGCTGCTCGCGTTATCCGGATTGCGACTTCATCGAGGACCTTTCACCTGTAGAGCAGGATGCCGGCGACGCCAACAAAGTCGAATACTGCGACAATTGCGGCAAGGAAATGGCCATCAAGCGCGGGCGCTTCGGCACCTTCCTGGCTTGCACCGGCTATCCGGACTGCAAGACCACGCGCCGCCTCGTGCAGGGCACGCGCATCGCGCACCAGCCGGATGAGCCGCTCGACGAAAAATGCTCGCTCTGCGGCAACGGCCTGGTCAAGAAGCATGGTCGCTTCGGTGAATTCATTGGCTGCTCCGGCTATCCCAAGTGCAAATACACGCGGGCCATCACCATGGGCATCAAATGCCCGAAGTGCCACGAGGGCGAATTCGTTCGCCGCGGTAGTGCTGGAAAGGGCGGCCGGGGACGTCCGCGCATCTTCTACGGCTGCTCGCGCTATCCGGATTGCAACTTCACCACGCCGCACATGCCCATCGCCGAGCCCTGCCCGAAGTGCGGCGCGCCGTTCATCGTCGAGAAGCGTTCAAAGATTGGCACCGTTCACGCGTGCTTGAAGGAAGGCTGCGACTGGGAAAAACTGGCGCCCGAGGTTCCTCCGCAAGCGCAACCGGAAGAGGTTCCGGTGCCCGTGGCAGCCAAGTCCTGACCCACCTGCATCTAACGAAACATACTTTCAAATTCAATTTCTGCGCTGGGGCGTGCGCCTATACTGTTCCTGGAACGTTCCCGCGGGGTTGCCGGGCCGAATGAAAGAAGCGATTGCCAAATACCTTGAATATCTCCAAACCGTGAGAAATTCCTCGCCCCACACGGTTTCCAATTACGGAAAGGATCTCCGCCAATTCCTGGCGTTCCTTTCGCCGCCCGATGCCGCGCCCCCGGCGCTCCGCGCTGTGAACCACGGCATGATCCGCGAATTCGTCGGTCATTTGCACGATCACGGACTCGAGAAAAGTTCCATCGCGCGAAAGCTCGCGGCTTTGCGCTCCTTTTTCAAGCACTGCGTGCGAGAAGGCCATTTGAAGGAAAGCCCCGCGCGCTTGGTTCCGACGCCCAAGCTTCCGAAGCGCATCCCTTCGGTGCTTTCCGCTGAAGAGATGAACGGTTTTCTCAATCAATTGGCAGGGATGGTTCCGGGGCTGGCGGATGGGCGCCCTATTTCCAAAAAGACCGTGCCGAAAAATGCCTTGCCACCCGTCGAAAACAAAAAGAACTCGAGCAAGGCGATGGTCATTGAAGAAAGCCTGCTTCAGCGGCGCGATCGCGCGTTGCTCGAACTTCTTTATGCCGCGGGCCTACGCGTCAGCGAGCTTACTGGTCTGAACCTGCTCGATGTAGAGCAAAAGGAGCGCATTCTGCGCGTGCGCGGCAAGGGCAACAAAGAGCGCATTGTTCCCTATGGGGTGAAGGCGCAGGAAGCGCTGGAAAAATATTGGCCCGTGCGGGAACAGCTCCTCAAACAGTCCAAGCGAACCCATGGCAACGGAGATCCGCACGCGCAGGCTGTTTTTCTCAACTATGCGGGCCGCCGACTGACGCAGCGCTCCGTGGGCCGCATCGTCAAAAAGTACGTCCGCCTGGTTAATGTGAATTGGGACCTGCACCCTCATTCGCTGCGCCACGCATTCGCCACGCATTTGCTTGCCGACGGCGCGGACCTGCGCGCCATTCAAGAGCTGCTCGGGCACCAATCGCTCTCCACCACGCAGCGGTACACCCATGTCTCCATCCGCCAATTGATGGAGGTCTACGACAAGGCGCACCCGCACGCGTAGCTTCCGCATCTCACAGTCTTGATCGATAAAGTTTTGCCACCAGGAGTTTGCGGGCAAGGGGTCCTGAGATACCCTAGAAGACTTTGAAGGTGGGGCATGCGCGTACGCATCGCAGTCATTTGCGGTTTTCTTGCCTCTCTGAGCGCAAATCTCTCTTGTCCCGCGCGGGCCCAGGAGAATTACGAGATCCAGGTCTACGGCTACGACACGGTCGAACCGCATCACACCATGGTAGAGCTTCACAGCAACTTCACATTTCAGGGCTCCAAAACCTTCCAGGACGGGCTTCTCCCCACGAATCACCAGTTGCATGAGACCATCGAAATCACCCACGGCTTCAACGACTGGTTCGAGACCGGTTTTTACATTTTTACTTCTGCGCAGAACGGCCAGGGATGGGACTGGGTTGGGGACCACATCCGGCCACGCGTCCGCGTTCCCAAGAAATGGAATTGGCCCGTGGGACTCAGCCTTTCCAACGAGATCGGTTATCAGCGGCGCAAATATTCGACCGACACCTGGACCTGGGAGATGCGCCCCATCATCGATAAACAGTCGGGACGCTGGTATTGGTCTTTTAATCCCAGCTTTGACAGGTCGTTCCACGGTGACAGCGTGCACCAGGGATTTGTTTTCTCGCCGAACCTGAAAATCAGCTACGACTTTACGAGGAAAATCACTGGCGGATTCGAGTATTACGGGGCGGTCGGTCCCGCGACGGATTTTCTGCAGACAGGTGAGCAACAACACCAGATCTTTCCAGCCATCGACCTAAACCTCTCTCCGAACTGGGAAATCAATTTCGGCTTGGGCGTTGGCGTGACCCATTCCACCGATCATCTAATCGCTAAGATTATTCTCGGCTACCGATTTAATTTCTGATGCGTCTGGTTGGTGTACCGGAGGAATCGCCATGAACTGCTATTTGGCCCAAATCAACATCGCTCGGCTTATCGCGCCCATTGACGATCCCAGAATCGCCGAATTTGTTGCTCAGCTCGAACCCATCAACGCCCTCGCGGACCAAGCCGCCGGTTTTGTGTGGCGTTTGCAATCCGAATCGGGCAACGCCACGGACATCGCGTACAGCGACGATCCCTTCATCATCGTCAATATGTCCGTTTGGGAATCGCTCGAAGCTCTGCGCAATTTCGCGTACAAGTCCGATCACGCTCGCGTTTTTCGTGACCGCGCCAAATGGTTCGAGAAAATGGACAAGCCCGGCTACTGCCTTTGGTGGATCCCGGCGGGCCACATTCCCACGGTCGCCGAGGGCCGCGAGCGGCTCGATCACTACCAGCAACATGGCGCTACGCCATATGCCTTCTGGTTTTCGCAGCACTTCCCGCAGCCTGCGGACGAAGGCGTCTGCGCCTAGCGGGAGCTGCGAACTGCATTTCCAAGAAAGAAAAAGGCTGGCGCTGCCGCCAGCCCTCTCTACGTTCTTTTCTTGCGGAAGTTCAGATGCCGAATCTCAACGAATTAGCGGTGTCCGCCATGCCTGCCGTGGCCTCCGCCGCCATGGAACCCACGGCCGTGGCCACCACGATCGTGGAATCCATCGTGACTGCGGAACTCGCCTCCACCATGGAATTCGCGCCCACGAAAGCCATCATGTTCGAATCCATCGTGCGCGAATCCTCTGCCGCGAAAACCGTCACGGCCCCAGCTGCGCTCGCGAAACTCCCGGCGTCCGTAAAACCCGCGCCCATAGTAGCCACCGCGGTAGAAGCCGCGACCATAAAAACCGGGGCGTCCATAGAATCCGTGAAACCACGGACCCGCGCCGATGAACACGCCATCGACAAACCATTCCGGGCCGTAGTAGCCGTACGGCGCGCAAGCGTGCGGGTAATAATCGTAATAGCCGTAGGCGCAAAGGGGTGCCGGGGCAACATAGGCCGGACCAACTCCCACGCCAACAATCACTCTTTGCGCGCTCGCATACG
>QHYM01000242.1 GCA_003223295.1 Acidobacteriota bacterium
TCCGCGCACTCAGGGCCGATGCAATGCACGGCTGGGCAATTTCCGAACGCATTCAGCAGATCTCACGGGACGTTCTCCAAGTGAACCAAGGTTCGCTCTATCCTGCTCTTCACCGTCTCGAACATCGGGGCTGGATCAAGGCCGAGTGGGGGATCTCCGAACTTGGCCGGCGTGCACGTTTCTATTCACTCACAACCTCGGGGCGCAAGCAGCTCGAGATTGAATTTGAGAACTGGAACACACTCACTGACGCCATTGCCCGGGTGTTAAGGATGGCTTGATATGTGGTGGTGGAAGGACGCCTTTCTTCGGCTGCGCGCATTGCTCTTCCGTCGTGAGATGGACGAAGAACTCCAGGCGGAATTGCAGTCTCATCTGGAGATGCAGACGAGAAAGAATCTCTCCGCGGGACTCACGCCCCAAGAGGCAAGACGCCAGGCCCGCCTGCAGTTCGGCGGCTTCGAATCGGCAAAGGAAGAGTGTCGTGACGCGCGGGGAGTCAACTTTGTTGAGACCCTGTCGCGAGACCTGAGATATGCATTCAGAGGTTTTCGCCGCACTCCTGGGTTCACAGCCGTTGCCTTGCTGGCCCTCATGCTGGGCATCGGTTCGAATACCGCAATATTCAGCGTTGTCTATGCCGTCCTGCTGGCGCCTCTTCCTTATCCGAATCCTGACCAGTTGGTGATGGTGTGGTCGAAAGTCAACGGACACAGGAACTCGGTCTCCGCAGGCGATTACCTGGATTGGAAGCGCCAGAACACGGTCTTTCAAGATGTCGGAGCCTGGAGCGGCGGGAACTTCAATCTATCCGTCTCGGCCCGCCCGGAAGTCGTCCGGGCCAGAATCACGTCACCGGGTCTCCTCAATATGCAGGGAATACGGTTTTTCTTGGGACGTGATTTTTTGCCCGAAGAAGGTGAGGTGGGCAAGGAACACGTTGCAGTTATGACCCACAAGCTATGGCGCGAACGTTTCGGCAGCAACCCCCATATTGTCGGCCAGCAGATTCGGCTAAACGGTGAATCTTACACAGTCGTTGGCGTGCTGGCTGCCGGCATGGCGGATCGCTTCGAATCCCAATTGGTGGTTCCGCTCGCCTTCAAACCCGAGCAACTCACTCACGACCGCCACTGGTTGCTGGTTATGGGACGCCTTAAACCTGGCGTGACCTTGCAGCAAGCTAACGCTGAGATGGATTCGGTCACGCGCCACATCGCCGAAATCTATCCCGCCTCGAACAAAGCCTGGAGTGCAAGTGTCGAATCTCTCCATCATGATTTCACCGGCCGGGACACGATTAAGGGCCTGTGGTTACTGATGGGGGCCGTCGGGTTTGTTTTGTTGATTGCCTGCGTGAATGTGGCCAATATGCTGTTGGCGCGGGGCACGGTTCGTCAAAAGGAGGTGGCGATTCGCGCTTCCCTGGGCGCAAAGCGCTCGCAGCTCTTCATGCAGTTCTTGACGGAAAGCCTTGCTCTGGCGCTGATCGGAGGCATCCTCGGTGTGAGTCTTGCCTGGGCAATGCTGAAGGCGATCGTGGCCATATTGCCGCCGTTTTCTATACCCACTGAGGCGGACGTCCGCTTGAACCTCCCAGTGCTGTTCTTCAGTCTGGCGGCTATGTTACTCGCGGGTGTACTCTGCGGTTGCGCTCCGGCCTGGCAATCTTCACGCTGGAACCTGAGCAACTCGTTGAAGGAGAGTGGCAGATCCAGCCTCACTCCTAGCCGCCATGGATTCCGACGTTCCCTCATCGTAATTGAGTTTGCGCTGGCGCTCACGCTTCTGGGCGGAGCTGGGCTGGCGTTGCGCAGTTTCTGGAAAATGACGCGTGTCGATCTCGGTTTTCGACAAGACCACGTTCTTACGTTTGCCCTGAGCATTCCTACTACGCGCTTTTCCGGACCTGAGCAAACAGTCGCCTTTTATCGCCAGTTGTTAGACAAAATACAGGCTCTACCCGGTGTCTCCTCTGCCTCGGCTTCGACCGGGATGCCGGTTCTGGGCACCGATTTCGGTATGTCTTTCAGCATCGGCGGCCAACCTGCAGGTGATCCTTCCTCGCGTCCCGGCGCCGGTTTCACCATGGTCACTCCGGAATACTTCGACACCTTCGGAATAGAGATTGTCAGGGGCCGCAGTTTTACAGAACAGGACGTGACAGGCGCCCTGCCAGTGGCAATTGTGAATGAGACCTTTGCCAGGAAGTATCTTTCCAATGTCGATCCGCTGATACAGCGTGTTCTCGTCCAGCGATTGGTTCCGGGCGCCACGAGCCTAGGTCCGCCCATCGAGTGGCAGATCATTGGGATCTATCGTGACGTCCATAATGCCGGCGTTCGTCGCGAAGGCTTTCCCGAAATCAACGTTCCTTTCTGGCAGAGCCCATGGCCAGATGCGGCAATCGAAATACGCACGAGTGGCGACCCCGCCAGCATGACCGGCAGCGTTGCCGCCGTCGTCCAGTCCGTCGATCCCGATTTGGGCATTGACCGGGTCCGGACCATGGACGAACTCGTAGAGGAATCCCTGGGGGGCGATCGCTTTGCGACTGTTTTCCTGGCGACTTTCGCCGGAATGGCACTCTTGCTAGCAGCGATTGGCATCTATGGCGTGATGTCCTTCGCGGTGGCACAGCGAACACACGAAATGGGATTGCGTATCGCGCTGGGTGCAGGCCGAGCCCAGGTGCTTCGTCTTATACTTCAGGAAGGCGTATCGCTCGCGATTCTGGGACTGTTCGTCGGCCTATGCGGCACATACTTCGTTGGCCGTCTCATGAAATCTCTTCTGTACGAGGTTGGCGCGACTGATTCGACGACCATCGGTGCCGTGACAACCGTTCTCCTCGCTTCGGCCCTACTAGCCTCCTACCTCCCCGCTCATCGCGCGACGAAGGTCGATCCAATGGTCGTTTTGCGCAACGAATGAGTTTTCCAAATTGTTGGCATCACTCCCCCCGGATTCTTCGGAGAGACCGTTGGAGAGTTCCCCGATCAATTCGGCGCTCAGACCACGCGTTCAGCCTGCGTATGCCGCATGGTTACGGTGACAGCCGAATGTCCGAGCAATTGTTGCACTGTCGCTATTATGTCGGATCGATCCTATGGTCACGCGACAGTTATTCCAGGCTTCTGGGAAGCGCCGAAAGGTTGCGCCTAGGCTTGGCAGACTTACAGAGTGAGCTGGCGGCGTGCGCAAAGACGAAAACAGTGGAAGTCGGAAAACTGCGGGGCCATCAAAAACACGCAACTTATTGATTTTACGAGACGGCAAGGTTGGTCGCTTGACCCTGCTCTTCTCGCTTGTCCGAGACCAACTGACCACCACAGTAGCGCCTAGTCTTCTGAGCTGATTGTCATTTTGCTGTACATGTATCCCTTCTGGTCGCAAGCTATCTCCCATAGAGTTTCTTGCATCCTAGGAAAAGGGGATGCCTGTGCCGCC
>QHYM01000036.1 GCA_003223295.1 Acidobacteriota bacterium
CACCCGTTTCTGGGACGGCCAGGACAAGTTTTTCCGCGACGATATCACTATGCTGAAAGGCAACCATCTTTTCACCTTTGGCGGCGCCTATCAGCGCAATTACAATTACCACCAGCGCTCCGATAACGGCGGCGGTATCAACTATCAGCCCACCTACCAGCTGGGAGATAGCGTCGGCGGCGGTCTAATAGACTTCAGCAGTACCAATCCTGCCGGCGTAGATACAACGCAGTGGGCTCGCGACGTTTCCGCAGTTCTGGGGATCGTCACGGACTCCCAAGTTGCCTACACGCGCTCGGGTCCGACGCTGACCCTGAATCCTCCGCTTACACACGCCTTTGACCAGAGCACCATTCCCTACTACAACGTCTACTGGAGCGATTCCTGGCGCATGAGGCCGTCCTTCACCTTGACGTATGGCTTGGGCTGGACCCTCGAAATGCCGCCGGTGGAGAAATTCGGCAAGCAGATCGAGCTCGTAGACCAGGCTGGCCAGCAACTTGACCTGATGACCTACTTGAATGCCCGCAAAGCTGCTGCACTCCAAGGCCAGGTTTACAATCCTGAGGTTGGCTTTGCCCTCGTAGGCAATACCGGAGGAGGGCAGAAGTACCCCTATCGACCTTTCTACGGCTCATTTAGCCCCCGAATCGCCGCGGCTTGGAACCCGAATATCAGAGAGGGCTTCCTGGGCAAGGCGTTCGGCGGAAACAAGTCGGTCATCCGTGGCGGCTACAGCCGTGTTTATGGACGCTTAAACGGTGTGGACTTGGTGCTCGTCCCGTTGCTCGGTACAGGGCTTATCCAGCCTGTCCAGTGTGGCAATAACAATATGGATGGGACCTGCACTGTCCCCGCTGGTAGCACCGCCCTAACCCCAGCAAACGCATTTCGCATCGGAACAGATGGCAACAACGCTCCCATTCCGGCCGCGTCGGCGACGCTTCCTCAGCCGACCTTTCCGGGCGTCAATAGCGTTTCGGCAGCCGCCGGTGAAGCTCTTGACACTAACTTCCGGCCCAACGTGGTGGATTCTTTCGACTTCACCATCCAGCGCCAGTTGAGCAACAAGGTTCTTCTGGAAGTAGGTTACATTGGCCGGAGAATCACCCACGAATATCAGCCCGTCAACATCAACGTTGTGCCTTACATGATGACTCTAGGCGGGCAGAGTTTTGCAGCAGCCTACAAGGGCGTCGAGCACTCACTGGGATGCGACACAATATCCTATACTGCGTGCACTGGCATCACTGTAGCACCGGCCAATATCACGGCCCAGCCGTTCTTTGAGGCCGCTCTATCCGGTACGGGCTTTTGCACCGGGTTTGCGAGCTGCACTGAGGCTGTAGTCACCAAACAGCTCAGCAGCTTCCGGCGCCAGAGAGTCTGGACCTTGTGGTCTAATCTGGACAAGGGTGGTATCGGCGGCGGACCCAGCGGCACCACGGTTCCCGGCTTTAACTTCGCCCGTAGCATGTTGAATAGTCCACTCAATACTTCAGCATTCGGCAGTAACGGCCAGCTCTCCAGTGGTGTCGGTGTGAACGCCAGCATCGGCCACGGGAACTACAATGGCGCGTTTGTCTCGCTCAAGACTACCAATTGGCACAGTATTACCTTGCAGCAGAACTTTACCTACAGCAAGGCACTCGGCACGGGAGCTTTCGTCCAGGCCACTAGCGAGTACACGCCGAACGATGCTTTCGACCTCAATAACATGTATGGTGTGCAGAACTTTGATCGGAAGTTTGTTTACAACGTGTACGCCTTGATTGACGACCCGTACTACAAGGGACAGCACGGCGCGATTGGGCGCCTCCTCGGTGGTTGGTCCCTCGCACCGGTCTTCGCCTATGGTAGCGGGGCCCCGGTCTATTGCAACACCAATACCGACGCCCAAGCTTTCGGCTCGGCAGATGGCCGCAACTTCTTCACCAACGAGCAGTGCATCTTTACTAAGCAACCCCCTTACGGCTCCACGCTCCACGAGGTTAGTGGCGGAGGGCAGTTCAACATGTTTGCGGATCCGGCTGGCGTCTTCGCCACGGCTCGAGATCCGATCCTAGGCTTGGACAAGGGTACTGGCGGCGTCGGACAGATCCGAGGCTTCGGGTATTGGAACATGGATGTGAGAGTGACAAAGAACATCAAGGTCTATGAGCGTGTTGGCTTCGACTTCCAGTTCGTTACCACCAACCTCTTCAACCATCCGGTGTTCTACAATGGAGGGCTCGATCTAACAGCTGGCGTGGCGAACTTTGGCCTAACTGGTTCGCAAGGCAATAATCCCCGTCAGATGCAGTTTGGAATCCGGCTCAGCTTCTAATTCATTCGAGCGGCGCAATGACTCCCGCTGCAAAAAGGGGAAGGCCTTGTGGCCTTCCCCTTTTTGAGTTCTGAGTATCTGAGTATCCGGTATTCTGTTTTTTGTTCTTGGTTTTGCGTAAGAGGCTTGGCTTTTGCCGCGTCCGGCGTCAGAAAAAGTAAAGCGAAATGATTTCCCCGGCATATTCTTTTCCGGAAGCGGGAGTGAACCACACTTTTACGCGCCGTCCTTTCCACTGAGAGCAAGAGCGCATGGATGGCTCGGCAGTGCCATCAGCCCACGTCAGACGAATCTTTCCCGCATCTGCAGCGTGAAAGGTAACCGGGCCGTTTTCCAAGTTCACATTGATGAATAGCTCTGGCTTTGAAGAACACTCGACGGAGCTGATGGAGCCATCAGCTCCGAGCCCGCGGTAACGCAGGTGGACTGGCGCGTCTGTCGAAACTTGCGGCGAGGTGCCCACCGGCACTGGGGCAACTGTGGAATTCGGCGAACTTGCATCGCCGGGCAGACGCAAGAATACGCTGGGCCATGGTTCGCGCCTCCGGGAGCCGCCCGCTGTTGATCAACAGGTAGGTCAGGCTGACGGCATAGATGTGCCGTGCCGGGTCCAGCTGCACGGCCCTGATAGCTGCATTGACCGCTTCCTTCTGCAAATTCGGCAACCGCGCATCGGTTTGCGACAATCCTTCGTAAGCGGGCGCGAACTGCGGGTTGAGCTGCGTGGCCTTTTCCAGGCATCGTTTGGCTTCTTCGGCAGTCTCTTCCCTGAATCCGCCTTTCTGCATCAACAGGACACCGTGAAAATACTGCGGGGCAAAGCCAGTTGCTCCAAGCTTGAGGGCCTCTACGATTTCCGCGTCAGCCTCCGGGATCTCACGCCGGCGATAGTGGTAGTAGCCCAAGGCTTCGTGAGCAAAGGGTAAGTTTGGCTCGGCCTGCACTGCCTCTTGCAACACGGGCTGCGCCTGCTCGACGCGGTTGTGGTGAACGAAGAAATCCCCGCGCAACGCGAGGGCCTCCCCGGGAGACACGGTGCGTACGCCGTAGGTCTTGTCCGCCGCATCCTGGCCTACCTTCACCAAACCGATCTGAAAACTCGACTGCCTGGCATACGCCTCGATCCTTTGCCCGAAGCGTTTCAGGTCGCCAAAAGCGGTTTGTGCAGCCTGGACCTGGCTTCCTGATTTCTGCCAGGTCTCAAGAAAGTTTTTGAGTAACTGATTCTGGCGAGCTTCTTTGTCCATCAGCAGGTAGTGCACCAGCGCCCACGATTCCGCGTAAAAGACGGAGGCCCGGTTGCTTTCGTTGTAAAACGGCGACTGATGATCCACTTCCAGCAAGGTTTCAATCGGGATGAGCTTGCTTTGCTGGAGCAGGTAGAGATGTCCCGGATCGATCGTTCCGGTCTTGCTCTCTTTGTCGCCCAGGGTGGAGTTTCCGAAGAATTCCGCCAGGCCTTCGTCGAGCCAGAGCGGCAAGTCGCTGAAATTCAAGCGCATCAGCGCGTGCGTATACTCGTGGTGCAGCGTGTGAAAGGGATTTTGACCCTCGGAATCCAGCCGCATCACCACGTAATCCTTGTCTTCGCCCGGCTGGTACAACCCGGCGTGATGGATGTGGCCCTTCACTTCCCATTCTTCCGGAAGAAAGAGCTTCATCGTGTTTTCGTTTTTGGCGGCCACGATGATGATGGGCTGGCCCAGGTCCACGCGAAGGCCGCCGAAGGCGCTGTGAAACATCTGGCGGATCTGCTCGAACTGGTCCGCAATTTTTCTTGCGTCTTTTTCCCCGGCGTTGCTGTTCACGGTGAAGTGCGGGCTTCGCACTTCAATCCAGTTATCGGCCGCGTAGGCGCCAGGAGCTAGCGCGAGCAAAGCAAAGGCGAAAGTCACTCTGCGAACGGACGGCGTTTTCGTTTTCATGCCACACGGCCCTTAAACGAATGGAAAGAGCTGTCGTGAGATCCGGAGCCGAAACCCGGGCATCGGCGGTAAATGATAATTGAGAAAAGGATGCAGTAGAAATAAAAAGTTGGAAACCAGTTCGCCCTTTGCAAACAGGGGAGAAGCAAGAGGGCTAAACGTAAGAGGCTGCGGCGCAGACGAATTTGGGCACTAGCAAGCCCAATGCCTAGAGACGGAGGACTCCGGGCTGAATCGGAAACTGGTTAACGCCCGTTGGAGTAGTACTTGACGTCGACGGGGTCGAACATGGTGGCGGTGGCCGTGTGGGCTTTTTCGTAGGAGTCGATGGCGGCGGCGTGTTGCATACTGGTGCCGATATCGTCGAGGCCCTTCAACAAAACTTCCTTGCGCGACGGAGCGATTTCAAACTTGAACATCAGGCCATGCTTATCGGCGATGGTCTGGTTCGGCAGATTGACGGTCAGCGAATACCCTTCTGCTTTTTCGTTGCGTTGGAAAAGCTCCTCGACCTGCTCTTCGGTCAATGTGGCCGGGAGAATCCCGTTCTTGAAGCAATTGTTGTAGAAAATGTCGGCATAGCTCGGTGCGATGATGACGCGGAAGCCGTAGTCCTTGACGCCCCAGGGCGCGTGTTCGCGGCTCGACCCGCAGCCAAAATTCGCGCGCGCCAGCAAAACCGAGGCGCCTTTGTAGCGCGGGAAGTTCAGCACGAATTCGGGATTCGGCTTTTCTCCCGGCAAGTACCGCCAGTCGTAAAACAAGATGCGCCCAAATCCCTCGCGCGTCAGCGCTTTCAGAAATTGTTTCGGCACCATCTGGTCCGTGTCTACGTTGACGCGGTCCAACGGTGCGACCATGCCGGTGTGTGTCATGAATGGTTGCATGCTCGAATCCTTAGTGTCTTGTCGTTACGGCTGTCGATTTTTCCTCGGGGCTACCCGAGCTGTGGTACCCAGCTGCGGCGGCCCAGAACATTAGCGCAATGCCGAGCAACTCCAGAGCGAGCGCGATAGATTTAGTGTGTACGCCCAGTAGTAAGCGGCCATAGTCGCGTGCCGTTTGCAGAAGAACGGCAAGGCCGAACAGGAGCGTCCCAAGGCCACACCTTATTCGAAATCTTCGCTTCTCCGCAGCGGTTAGCTTGGTCAAGCTCCCGGGATTCACGATCTGTTCGAACATGACCTATTCCACGTGAGCCACGTCGAATTCACGCACGTCGACGAAATGGCCAGCGATGGCGGCGGCTGCGGCCATGACCGGGCTGACCAAATGCGTCCGGCTGTCCTTGCCCTGGCGGCCCTCGAAATTGCGGTTGCTGGTGCTGGCGCTGCGCTCGTGCGGCGGAAGAACGTCCGCGTTCATGCCGATGCACATGCTGCAGCCCGCGTCGCGCCACTCGAAACCTGCCTCGGTAAAGATCTTGTCGAGGCCCTCTTTTTCCGCTTGCGATTTGATGCCGCGCGAACCCGGCACAATCAGCGCCTGCTTGATGTTTTTCGCCACATGCTTGCCAGCTACGAGATGCGCCGCAGCGCGCAAATCGTCAAGCCGCGAATTCGTGCATGAACCGATGAACACGCGGTCCACAGGAATGTCCATGATCGGCGTGCCGGGCTTCAGGCCCATGTATTTCAGCGCGCTTTCGGTGGCTTTCTGATCGTTGAGGTCCTTGAAGTCGTGCGGATCAGGCACGCGCGCCGTAACGCTCGTGACCATGCCCGGATTCGTGCCCCAGGTGACTTGCGGGGCTAGCTGCTCTGCATGCAGCTCCACGGTCATATCAAACCTCGCCCCGTCGTCGGTGCGCAACTGCTTCCAACGCTCGACTGCTTCCTGAAACGCCTTGCCACGCGGCACAAACGCCCGGCCTTCGAGATAGGCAAATGTGGTTTCATCCGGCGCGACCATCCCGGCCCGAGCGCCGCCTTCGATGGTCATGTTGCAAACGGTCATGCGGCCGTCCATGGAGAGCGCGCGGATGGCCTCGCCGCCGTATTCTGCCACGTGGCCTGTGCCGCCGCCGATTCCAATTTTCCCAATGATGGCCAGAATGATGTCTTTCGCGGTGACACCTTTCGGTCGCTTACCGTGCACCAGAATATGCAGCGTCTTTGAGCGCGATTGCCCGAGGCACTGCGTTGCAAGCACGTGCTCGACTTCACTTGTGCCGATCCCGAACGCCAGCGTCCCAAACGCGCCGTGCGTCGAAGTGTGGCTGTCACCGCAAACAATCGTCTGTCCCGGCTGGGTGATGCCCAATTCCGGACCAATGATGTGCACGATGCCCTGGTTGCGGCTGTTCATGTCAAAGAGCCGCACGCCAAATTCACGGCAATTCTTCTCCAGCGCATCAAACTGCAACTTGGCATCGTTGTCGAGGATGGGCAGCGTGCGGCTGGTGGTCGGAACGGAGTGGTCCATCACCGCGAACGAGAGGTCGGGGCGGCGCACCTTGCGACCTTCCGAGCGCAGTCCCGCGAACGCCTGCGGTGAAGTGCCTTCGTGAATCAAATGCCGGTCAATATAAATGAGCGCGGGCTGGCCGGGCTCTTCCCAGACAACATGGTTGTCCCAGATCTTTTGATAAAGGGTTTTTGGTGGCATAGCGGTTCACTGTGAATTCTAGCACTCCCATTCCGCGGTGCAACTCACAAGGACGACCGCCCCTGGCTGGCATCGCCCCAAGGTGCCTTTCCGCGAGCTTTGAGTCCCGCTCACGTCGATGGGTTCCATGATTTTCTCTGGCCCGCTACGGTACTTTGCGGATTGATCTTCTCTCGATTGTCGTATGTCGTATAGGGGCAACGCGATCCGGCAATCGCCGGGTCATACCCCGGGGCTGTCTCTCAATTCCAGCCTGTGACGTGTGTTTCTTCCGCGGGGTGTCCGATCTCAGGACGGTAAAGACTCGGGTGTTTTCTGTATTCCCACGGGAATCTATCTCATCAGGAGGATCGCATGATCAGGAGGAAGTTCAAGCTCGTTTTGCTCGCATTCATGCTTATGGCCATGGTTGCCGGGCCATTGCCAGAGACCGCTCGCGGGGCGACTCCTTCGGCACTGCTAAGAGTTAGCTTGGGAATTCATGCCGCTCTCGCTACGGATTGCACGCTCTTCGCCGCAGCCTACGGGAGCGACACGCAGCCAGGGACGTTCGCACAGCCCATATCATTCTTTGGAGCGGCGCAAACGGCCACGGCGGGCGCGGTCGTCTGCTTGCTGGGCGGCCGGTATGAGCTTCCTTGCACCATCTACATTCGCAACAGCGGCACTTCTTCCGCCTGGATCACTTTTAAGAGCTATGGTGATGGCGACGTCCTCATGGTCTGGAAAGGCGGGTTGACTTGCGGGGACTTTCCGATGATTAAGCTCGATTCCACGCGGGCGGGGGCGCGAGGCACAAACTATGTTCAATTCATCGGCCTCACCCTCGACGGCGAAGGAACGGCGCTTGACGGGTTTGCCTGTGTCGCGAACCACGATTTGCGATTCTCCAAGAACGTCGTCACAAATACGGCGGGAGCAGGCATTGCCACGGTTGGCTGCAATTATGTCGTAGCCGATCACAACATTATGAATCACAACGGTTACCTGCCGCCGGGCGCACCCAGCGGCTTCAGCCGCACCAGCGGAATCTCATTCCATAGCAATGCGTGCGACGATGCGTATACCGGCTTTCACTTTGTGGCGTCTGGCAACATCGTTGTGGGAGAAGTGGATCAAGCGGACGGCACCGACTACACGCAGGCTGCGGACGGGAACGGAATCATTATCGATGGCAATTCAACGTGCAGTTCGGGCGCTGTGCCGCCCGCTTCGCTGGTTGTTAACAATGTGGTTTATGGCAATGGTGGGCGGTGCATCGAAGCCAACCAAGTCTCCAACGCCTGGGTCATCAACAATACTTGCTATTTCAACAATCTCGACCCAAACGTAGCCGCGGGTACGGCAGGCTCCATCAGTTCGCAGAATTCGAGCAACACCTATTTCGTCAACAATATCAGCGTATCCTGGCAGGCGACAAATCCACCCTACGAGTTACGCAACGCCAGCGCCAACGCTAATTTCTTCACGAATCTGTACTGGGGCGGACCCTGTTTCTTCGATTCCACGTCGACACCTCCTGGAACCGGCACAGGCACCGACTTCTGTGCATTCCCCAACTCAGGGTTCTTGCTGGCTGATCCTCAGTTCGCTAATCCGCCACATTTTGATGGAAAGACTCCCGGTCAGTACCGCACGGCGCGACCGCCATCTCCTTCGGCGGCATTCAGCGACCATCTGGTGCGATTTGGGGACATGGATATATAGCGACATCAATGGCAACGCGCGCGGGGGCGCCACAGGTAAATGGGATCTCGGGGCGTTCCAGCACTAGCCTCGCCTTAATTTATGCGGAATGAGATTTTCGCCGTCTGCGGCGCGCGTCTATTTCTCTGATTTGCGGCGTTCGCAGAGCGTGACGATCTTCGTTGGATCGATCGCTTCGCTGTCAATCTGCATTTCGACGACTTTTCCTTCTTTGTCGATCAAATAATTGATGCGCCGCGCCGCTTTGTATTTCGGATTGTAAAGCCCGTATTGTTTCGTGACGTCGCCGCCCCAGTCGCTCAGCAAGGGGAAGGTAACGCCGATTTTCTGAGCCCATTCTTTATTGCTGAACATGCTGTCCATGCTCACACCCAATACTTGGGTGTCTGCAGCTTCCAGCTTCGCCAGGTTCTGCTGGAAGTTCTGCATTTGCTTCGTTCAACCACCTGTAAAGGCGAAAATATAAAAAGCCAGCGCGACGTTCTTCTTGCCGCGAAAGTCATGCAGCGACACTTGCTTCCCCTGGGTGTCCATCAGCGTAAAGTCCGGGGCCATGTCTCCAACCTTGACGGTGGGTTCGGGCATGGCGTCCTTTTTCTCCTGCCCCCAAAGCCGATTCATGGAGGCAAGGCCGCCTAGAACCATCATCCCGAACACCGGGACCATAAGTCCTCTTCGCATTCGTTTTATCCTCCTCGGATGTTCTGCCGCGTCAGCCGTCCCATGAGCTGGCCGCAGGGCAGATGATAGCAGAGGAAGCGGCTTTTCGCAGGTCAAGAATTACGGTATCGTCAAACCGGCTTGGAGGTGCCTGCCATGGCGGTCCGGACAGTGCGGCAACTGGGCGATCCGGTCTTGCGCGAAGCCTGCAAAGAAGCCGAGGACGCCTCCGCGCCCGAAATTCGAACGCTTGTCGAAGACCTACAAGATACGCTCGCCTTCTGGCGCAAAACCACTGGCTATGGACGAGGCATCGCCGCGCCGCAAATTGGAGTTTCAAAGCGCGTCATCTTCTTGCGTTTGCCGGGCGAAGAGCCGTGGCCCCTGGTGAATCCGAAAATCGTGAAACGCAGCGCCGAGCGCATTGTTGTGTGGGATGCGTGCCTCAGCTTTTTGTCCATTTTCATGCAGGTGGAGCGCAATAGGGATATCACCGTGCAATACCAGGATTTGCAAGGCGAGACGCGCGAGATTCAGGCAGGAGAGTTGCGAAACCTTTCCGAGCTGCTGCAACACGAAATCGATCACCTGGATGGAATTCTTTGCATTGATCGCGTCACGGATTTGCGAACGATGTGCACGAAGGAAGAGTTTGAAAAGAGATATCGCGCGGCAAGCCCGTACGCCACGACCGAAACTCGATAAGACAAACACTGCGGCGGGGAAGGGACTCCAAGTGAATGGACAAAAGGTCAAGTGGGGTGTGTTGGGAGTAGCGGGAATCGCGGTGAAGAAAGTAATTCCCGCGATGCAAAAGGGCGAATGGAGCGAGATTGCAGGCATTGCCTCCCGCGACCCGCGCAAAGCGCAGGACGCCGCCGCCCAGCTCGGGATCGCCAAGGCCTACGGCTCCTACGAAGAACTTCTCGCGGATCCGGAGATCGAAGCGATCTATAACCCCCTGCCTAATCATTTGCATGTGCCGTGGTCCATCAAGGCTGTCGAGGCAGGGAAGCATGTCCTTTGCGAGAAGCCTATCAGCCTGACGGTCCACGAAGCCAAGAGCCTGCTCACCGTGCGCGATCGCTGGGGCGTGAAGATAGGCGAAGCGTTCATGGTGAAGACTCACCCGCAGTGGTTGAGAGTCCGAAATCTGATTGGCAAGGGCGTCGTCGGAAAATTGCGCTCGATCGTTGGCGTCTTCAGCTATTTCAACCGAGATCCAAAAAATGTCCGCAACGTGGCGGAATGGGGCGGCGGGGGATTGATGGACATCGGATGCTACCCGATAACCACCTCGCGCTGGATCTACGGGGAGGAGCCTTTGCGTGTCGTGGGGATGCTCGAGGCAGACCCGGAATTTGGCACCGACCGGCTGAGCTCGGCGATGATGGAGTTTTCGTCCGGACATTCCGTGTTTACCTGCAGCACGCAGCTCGTTCCTTATCAGCGTATGCAATTTCTAGGGACCGAGGGACGCATTGAGATCAAGATTCCTTTCAATGCGCCAAATGACCAGCCGTGCGAGATTCTCATCGACAATGGCAAGGATATATTTGGAAGCGGAATCACCTCGGAAATGATTCCCGTCTGCGACCAGTACACGATTCAGGGTGACGCCTTTTCCAGAGCGATTCGCGAAGGCGGCGAAGTTCCCGTGCCTCTGGAGGACGCCATTGCCAATATGGCGGTCATCGAAGCGTTATTCCGGTCAGCGGACAGGGGCCGGTGGGAAACGCCCGGGATTTAAGAGAGAAAGCAAACTCAGCTACGAGCGGGCCGCGTGCGACGAGGAAAGGAGCCTACCTGTCCTGCCAGTTGGAGAAGAGCGACGCAATGGCTCGGGCCGGCGCGTAAAACGCCAGCAAGACCAGGGAAGCCACCGCGTAAATCAGTAGGCGAAACCTCATACCTATCCAAACCCCTCCAACACTCGAAAGTTGCGGGGATTCCTGAGCGAGGAATGGCAGGGAAGCTGTCAGCGTAGGGTCAGGTCACCGGCCCCCACATGGGCGTGGAGCCGGTACTTGCCGTTACCACTCTTATGAAAAGAACGAAACAGGCCGCCGTGATCCTCATGAAAGGGCGGCGCCTCCAGTCCACCGGTGGTCACGGACGCGTCCACATGGGAATAATCGGCGGGATTGCCTACATGCACGATTAACTCGCCGGCATGAAGTTGCACGTCCTTGTCTCCGCTGACGTCCCTGATTTCGAGTTGGCCTGCAGGCATGCGAACGTAAAGACCGGTATCTCTTGGAACTTCCACGATGATTTGAATGTCGTTCCTCGGGCCGCCTGACACCCGGAGTTCGGCGGACTGGTCAGAGCGATCAAAAGTCACTTTGACTTGGCGGGCTCTCTCCAGATTCTTGGCATCCACACGGACGGAAATCTTGTTCTCAGCGCCGCCCACCACGCGAACGTCGCCAGAACGCAAATGCAGGTTTAGTTGGCTGGCGGAGGGATAGCCCACCTGGAAAGGGTGATCCGGGAGGTTCGTTGCCTCGATCTTCTTGGATTGCTTGGATTGGGCCATGGCCAGAGGGGCCGAGAAGGTCGCCAAGGATGCCAGGGAAAGCACGTAGATTGCTCTGTGCATGGACACACACCTTCTGCTGTTGATAGTGAACGAAGCTCGGAGACAAAATGTTCCCCGAATTTCAAAGCTCCTGGGGCAGCAGGTAGCCCGGTGTGCTGCCAAAACGTCCGCCAAAGTACATCGCGTCCAACTCCGGCATATCCCACCAAGTCCACACCCGGGGCCGCAGTTTTAGGGTGATGTCGTCGAGCTTTGCGAAGACGCCGCCGACTTGAGGATCCACAATTGCCGCTGCACTCAGGTACCGGCGGTAAATCCGCGCATTGAATTCGTGCGACCTTTCCCCTGAGATGATTTCTACGGGACCTGTTGCCGTTACACCGCGCTCGGAGCCCGGCTTTCTGGCCTCCACCATGAGCGTGGCTTTCGGGCGCGCGGCAAGGTTGCGCGCTTTGCGACTCCTCGAGGAAGTCGCTACGAAGAAACAGCCATCCTGATACAGATACCAGACGGCGGTGAGGTGAGGAGAGCCATCCTCGTTCAGAGTTCCCAGGGAAGCGATGCGGCGTCCTTCAAGCAGCGGAAGGAATTTGGGATCGAGCGTTGTCTTGGCCACAGTTCCTCCGTAATGCGTGGAAATGTGGGCCAGTTTAGCAGTCTTTTTGGAATCAGGCCCTTAGCAGTGCCGGTGAACCACCCGCGATGGAGGGAACGAGCAGTACGCGATCGCCTTCTCGAAGGGAGCACGACTCGCCGCCGAGGAAGCGGATGTCCTCTTCGTTGAGATAAATATTGAGGAACTGGCGGATTTGCCCGCTCTCGTCGCGAACATGGCGCGAGAGGTCCGGGAATCGCTTGGTCAGCGCGTCCAGGGCCTCCGCGACAGTCGCGGCAATACAGTCGACCTTTGGCGCGCCGTCCGTGAAGCGGCGAAAAGCAGTGGGAATCTCGATTGTGACTGGCATAGCTAGTGAAACCTCCTCGAATCTCAAGACAAATCCTTCTTCGAGAAACCTAAACCTTGGCCGCTGCCGCAGCGCCAAGCTGTGCGTCGAGATAGGCCTCGAAGGCTTCGAGGCGCGGCGCAATGGCCTCCGTCATAGGGAACTCGGCAGCGATGGCATCGGTCGTTTTCAAGCCATTTCCCGTGATGCAAACCACGGTGGTCTCGTCGGGCTTGATGCGGTTCTGGGCAATCAGTTTCCGCGTCACTCCGGCAGTGACTCCTCCTGCCGTCTCCGTGAAGATGCCTTCGGTTTCGGCCAGCAGCTTGATGGCGTCAACAAGCTCCGGATCGGAAATGTCTTCCGCCCAGCCGCCGGATTCGCGAATCAACTTCATGGCAAACGGACCGTCGGCCGGATTGCCAATCGCCAGCGAGCGCGCAATGGTGTTGGGCTTTTGCGGCTCGAAGCGCGCGAGATTGCGCTTCACGCCATCGGAAATCGGCGAGCAGCCGGTAGCCTGCGCGCCGAAGAATTTCACTGGCTTGGCTGCGACCCAGCCAAGCGTGACGAGCTCCTTGAAAGCTTTGGCGATTTTTGTAATCAGGGAGCCGCCCGCCATGGGGACAACCACGTTATCGGGTAGTTCCCAGCCGAGCTGTTCCGCGATTTCGTAGCCGTGGGTCTTCGAGCCTTCGGAATAATAGGGCCGCAGATTCACATTGACGAGGCCCCACTGGAAGCGGTCGGCAATCTGCGCGCACAGCCGGTTGACGTGGTCATAGTTGCCGTTGATGCGCACGATACGGGCACCGTAGACGGCGGTGTTCAGCACTTTTGCGGGTTCGAGATCTGCAGGAATGAAAACGCAGGCATCGAAACCTTGCTGCGCTGCCTGCGCGGCAACGGCATTCGCGAGATTTCCGGTTGAGGAGCAGCCGACGGTCTGGAAACCAAAGCGGCGTGCCGCCGCGAGGGCCGTGCCAACGACGCGATCTTTGAAAGAGAGAGAAGGGAAGCACACGGCATCGTTCTTGAGATAGAGATTCTTGAGGCCCCATTGCGAGGCAAGTTTGTGCGAAGCCACCAGGGGAGTGCCTCCGGTGGCATTCGGCGCGATGAAATTGTCGGTCAGCGGCAGCAGTTCGGAATAGCGCCACATGTTGAACGCGCGGCTGGCGAGATTTTCGCGGCGCACGATTTTCTTTAGCGCGTCGTAATCGTAGGAAACTTCAAGAGGCGAGAAGCAGTCTTCGCAGAACGACCGGGGCACGTTGCCCCAGGTTTTGCCGCATTCGCGACATCGGAGCTGGTAGATGGAATTAAAAGACATAGAGCGATCCCTTAGAAAAGAGAACACGTGGGTGAAATTCGATTTGGGCAGCAAGGAGGGGATA
This sequence comes from Acidobacteriota bacterium, assembly GCA_003223295.1. Taxonomy (GTDB): domain Bacteria; phylum Acidobacteriota; class Terriglobia; order Acidiferrales; family UBA7541; genus Acidiferrum. Next base: position 14,109 of record QHYM01000036.1, read on the forward strand.
AACGAAAAACCCTCCGTGCCAAAGTGCTCGGAGGGTCTCTAGGAAACTCTACCAGCTCTTTAGCAGTTTTTTACGTGGAGCAAGTTGCCCTAAATCGCCACGTGTCGCCGCAACCGCAGCTAGCTCTTTATGCCTGATTGGGATGGGGAAGTCAAGGGAAGACTCGGCGAACCCGGGCCGAGTCATGAGACTCGGCCCCAAGAAGCTAACCCGTTTCGTTTGTTGCGGTTATGTGAGCCAGCGGTGCGCCGCAAACTAGCTTGCAGCACAAGCTAGCTTGCGGATTCCCTTCATCCCGACAAGTGCTGGCGTCGGCTACAGCTAATTTTTCGCAAGCATTTCCGACACGATCTCGCCCTTTGGCCCCATGAAATGGGTTGCGAGGTTTTGCGCCAGAAGGGCATCGGTTTTGGCGCCTGCGATGGCTTTCTGCGCATACTGTGCGTGTTCGTCGCGAGGACCGGAAAGCGTGATCAGCGCCGCTGCAAATTCCATTTGTGCGTCGTCACCGCGAAGCGCCAGCGCCTTCTTGACAAGAGCGTAGCCGTCCACGCCAGCGGCCGGGTTCGCGTCCATGCGCATGCCGTCGGTCATGTGCGGAAGGTTCTGTCCGAGCCACTGCTTGTAGGTTTCCACGAGATAGCCGGCGTCGAACCACGCCAGTGCGTCGGGATGGCCCGCGGACTCGGCGGCGGCGGCGCGGGCGTGAAGCCGCGAGAGCAGTTCCTTTGCGGCAACGGGATCCTTGCGCGCGTAGAGCGTGGCGCGCCGCAACGTCTCCATACGAACAAGCACCGGCGTGGCCGGCGTGAGAATTTCCAGCGTATCCTTGGCGAGATTCTTCGTGTCGTAGTTCTCGGAACCGCTGAGGTTCCAACTTTCGCTAATCCACGGCAGCGACCTCGCCTTTCCGACTTGAAACGCGTGGCAGATCAGCGGCGGCCCGGCCTGCGCGATGCTGGCGAAAAGCAGTATTGCGGTCGCCAGCGCGGCAAAATAGCGAAGCGGCGGAATCTTGGTAGGTGTCATTTGTGTTGTCTCCTTTGATGAGTTCGAGTCCAGTGAAAACCGAACTTCACGAGACAAGACGTTTCGGTTTTGCGGAATGTTAACGGCCGTTCGCTAGCGCTCCGACCACGTGCGTTCATACAGGTGCCAGAGATAAACGTCACCATAGCCGAGCGAATTCCACCACGAATCCAGCATCTTCTGATCGAGGCGCAGAATGCCTTCCCGTGTAACGTCCTTGGGCGGTGGGGCGAGCGCAGCAAGACGATCGTAGACAGTGGGACGATCAGCATCGCTCACGCGTGAAAGCAAATGCCACAGCGTAAGCGCATCTACCTTGCGCGCGTCGGCAAGGAGAATGCCCAGCAGGGCATTGCGTTCTTGCGGCGTGGTGTTCGAAAAATCAAACTTGGTCAAAGCGTCTCGAAAAGAAGCGGACGCGTCTTCCAAGTACGGCGTGCCCGGCCCAACTTTCGGCCGCGTTGCGCAAACTGCGCCGGCAGGAATGAACGATTCGTGGTCCTTCAACTTGAACCCGACCCAGCCCATCGTCGTGCGCAGCAGCCCAGCGCCGGAGCCGTCCACGTGCAGCGTGTACACGCATCCCAAATCCACAGCGACGGCGGAAGGCGTATCCACAACGAATTCGCCGGGCGGCGCCCAAATGGTGGCGTGAATGGTTCCGCGCTCGAGTGACAGACGCTTTCGGTTGGGTCCACTTGCAATAACGCGGAGGCGCGACGCCGGGTCGACCTCAATGCGGCCGGTTTCTTCGAGCGTGATGCTGGCGCGCGAAGAATTATCGGTGACCAGCGTCTGGCCGACCTTCAGCTTTGCCGTTCCCGCATTTACGCCCAGAGAATGCCAGCCAACGCGCGGCGTGCCCTCGATGCGCGCAATTTCCCACGCCGCCCCTGGATCGCCAGTCTGCCTGGCGCGAAAAACGATGAACGTGGTGACGCCAATGAGAAGGACAGCGGCGACGGCTGCAAGTTGAAACGAAAACCTAAATCCTGCGAAGTTCCAGCGGGGCCGCGCAAGCTGTTCCGCAGCGAGCTGATCAAAATCCGGCGCAGGCTGGGCGTGCCGATAGCGCCCCAGCGTGTTCTCCAGCTTCTGCACTTCGGGGTCCGGCTCGCCCGAGCCGTCCCACAAATAACCGTCCTTCATGCTAGGGTCCCTTTTGCTTTCACTCATGCTCGCTCACTTGTTTCTGCTCCCGCATTCTTTGCCCCGTGTTTTGCCCGGCACCTCTCGCTTTTTCCGCCAGTTTTTCGCGCAGCATTTGCATGCCACGATGAAGATTCACGCGCACCGACCCATGCGTCAGGCCCATGCGTGCGGCAATCTCCGGACCGGTCATCCCTTCCACAAGCCGAAGCGTCAGCGACTCGCGATAGGTTTCCGGCAGCGTCCGCAGCACAGCTAAGGTCATGGCAGCCTCTTGTTCGACCACATGGTCATTCGTGCGGCTCTCCGCCTGCTCCTCGGCCCCCGGTTCCATCTGCCGTTCCGCAGAATGCGACCTTCGATAGTAATCGTTGGCCCGATTGCGGGTGATAGTGCCGAGCCAGGCCCCAAAGCGCGAAATGTCCCGGAGCGAATGAAGCTGGCGCAAAGCCAGCAGAAAAACTTCCTGAACGAGGTCATCCACGTCCCGCGGCGGCACGCGGCAGAGCAGAATGCCGTGCACCATGCGCGCATAGTGCTGATAGAGCAAGCCAAACGCGCGCCGGTCGCCGTCGCGGGCGGCGCTTACAAGAGCGTCGTCTGCACAAGTTTCACTAACGGGCTGGACAGTCACAGCCTGACGTTCCATGCGCGCGGTCCGAAAGTCAAGGATGTATCCCAAGCGCAAGCCCGATAACCAGCTTTTCCATCCAATCCTCCAGACGCGCCGAAGGCGTGAAGTGTTAACAACGAGCGACCGCCGCGGGAAGCGCCGTCTAAGGTTACTCCTTAGCCGTCAGCGAGTTACGCTGCACGCGTTCCCAGAGTTGGCCTTGACAACAATTTCCCAGGTTCCTGCGTCCAATAGAGGGTGAACAAAATCGAGAAGGTACCCGGCCAGCAGGTAGTTATCGTTCGATGACTCACCGGAAGGGCAGCAACTACAAAGAATTGACAGTGTTATACTACTCGGGCGGGGGAAGCCGTTTGCCCGGGAGTTTTGGAGACGAATCCACTCCGGTCGATGAGCGTTGCGCACCTACTACTATACAGGCGCAGGGGCCAGCCTTAAGGAGTAAGGGGACATGGGAGATCAAGTTAAAGAACTTTTGAACTGGGCGCGCCAGCGTAAGATCCTGGCGGGAATATTTGTTAGCTTCACATTGGTCGTGGGAATCCTGATCGGCTCGATAGTTTCTGGCCGGGTCTCTGCGACCAAAGGATTTGGGTTCGCGGGCACAACGGCGACGCCGCTCACGGTGCCGGACCCCATCCCGGCGACAAATACTTTTGCGGGCATCGTAAACAAAGTTGAGCCCGCGGTGGTCAACATCGCCACTACGCAGGTTCTGGAGAAAAAGCAATCCCGCAAGCGACGTTCGCAGCCTTACGACCAGGATGATCCGATGCAGGATTTCTTCGACCGATTCTTCGACGGCCGGCCGGATGGTCCCCCGCAGGCAGACCGCAGCCTCGGCTCGGGCGTTATCGTGGACAAGCGCGGCTACATCCTCACCAACAATCACGTCGTCGAGCAAGCCACAAAAATCCAAGTTCAATTGGCTGGCGAGACCACTCGGTATACCGCCAAGGTTGTCGGCGTGGATGAAGAAACCGACTTGGCGGTGATCAAGATTGACGCCAACAAAGAACTGCCCGTCGCGAAACTGGGCAATTCAGACGGCGTGCAAGTTGGCGACTGGGTTTTGGCGATTGGCAGCCCCTTTGGACTGCAGGCCACGGTCACAGCGGGCATCATCAGCGCCAAGGACCGCGCCGGCATTGGCCAACAGTTCCAGAGATTCTTGCAAACCGACGCGGCCATCAATCCCGGCAACTCCGGCGGCCCACTGGTCGATCTTTCAGGCCAGGTGATTGGCATCAACACGGCCATTATCACCAGCAACCGCGGCTACGAAGGTGTGGGCTTTGCGCTTCCGTCTACCATGGCGATTAAGGTGTACGACCAGATCATCAAGCAGGGCCGGGTGACCCGTGGTTCGATCGGCGTCAGCTTCCAGGAAGAGATCAGCACCAACCCCATTACCCTGAAATCCCTCGGAACGCCATACGGGATAGTGATTGAGACCGTGCAGCCCGGCAGCCCCGCAGAGAAGGCCGGACTGAAGGGCGGCGACGTCATCACCAGCGTCAACGGTCATCCAGTCAAAACTGGGAATGACCTCGTGAATCCGATCTTGGATACTCCTATCGGCAACAAGATTAAGCTGACGTACAAGCGCGACCGGGTCCAGAAAGAAGCCACGCCTACAGTGGAAGACAAGACTCGGGTCTTCCCGAATACTGTTGGCCGCATGAGCGACCAGCCGGGCGAAGTGGCTCCTTCCGAATTTGGCTTGCATGTGGAAGAGATGACCCCCGAGCGCGGCCGCCGCGTGGGCGTGGAAGCTCAAAAGGGCGTGATTGTGACCGAAGTTGAGCCGGCGTCGTTTGCCGAAGACCTATTATTCTTACGCGGGGATGTGATTACCGAAATCAATCGCACGCCCATCAATTCCGTCGCTGACTACCGCAAGGCGGTGTCCAATTTGAAGGCGGGCGACGATATCGTGTTCAAGGTGCTTCGCCGCCAGGACACCGACCGGATGGCAACGGTGTATCTGTCCGGCAAAGTGCCGTCCGACACGCAACAATAACCCGGCGACACGAGCCAATGCGCATAAACCTTAGGAAGGCAACACACCTGGCTTCGTCGCTGCTCCTGGCAGCGGGGCTGGGTGTGTTTTCCGATGCGGCGCAAGCGCAGGGTCCAACCACCGGGAAGCGTGCAGCGTCCGCGGGGCACAGAGCCTCGTACGGAAAGAAATCCAGCAAAAGATCCCGCAGGCGGGAGCGCGGCCAGAAGGTGCCGACTCCCGACCGCATCAGTGAAATCCAGCAAGCGCTGGCGAAAGACGGTTCGTATGCGGGGAAACCCAACGGAAAGTGGGACGAATCCACGCAGGACGCCCTGAGGAAGTTTCAGGAGTCTCATGGCCTGAGCCCAAGTGGGAAGCTCGATGCCAAGAGTCTTCAGCAGTTGGGCCTAGGGGCGCCAACCGCAGGCGTAGCGTCGCCGCTGCCTTCTACGACGAGTTCCAAGTTAACGCCGCCTTCAACGCAAGCCTCGCAGCGCCCGAACTAGATTCTCGCTAACTAAGTTTCCAGGCATGGTTTTTGCGTCCGCCGTTTCGCCTTCTGAAGACTCCTCCTTAGCCACGACGTTGGTCTTTGCGATTGCATTCCATCGACAAGTGAATTAGAAGAGCAATGTTGCGCGCGGAGAAGTGCGCCGAAGCGAAGGGGTGTGCGTCATGAAGCGAGTCTGTTTATTCATTCCCGCTGTTGTGCTGGTGATTGCCGTCGCACTTTCCGTGGCATCCGCGCAAGACAAGGCTGTCTCAAAACCAATCAAGGCCGTGCGTTTCGGCAAGCTTTGGGATGCGAAAGGCCGGTTGTGGACAAACGCCATCGTCATCGTGGAGGGCGACCACATTAAAACGGTGACAAACGACGCGGCTGCGATTCCTTCCGGAGCAGAGATGATTGATCTCTCGAAGTACACGGGCTTGCCGGGACTCATTGACGTCCACACGCACATGACCATATACACCGACGAAACTCCGGGTCAACCGATGCTCAAGCAGCTCACGGCGAATCCGCCCGCCGTCGAAGTTTTTCTTGCGCGCAAGGGAGCGCTGCGCACGCTGGAAGCAGGCGTGACGACGGTTCGCGATCTGGGTGCGGATCAGTACATGGACATCGCCATGCGCGACCTCATCAACCGTGGAGAGATGATTGGGCCGCGCATGTTTGTCTGTGGCTATGGTTTATACATTACCAACACGCCGTACAAGCCTGGCCTGCATCCGCCCGCCGGCGGAATTGCGGATGGGGTTCCAGAAGTTCTCCGAGTCGTGCGCCAGCAGATCGCCGCGGGGGCCGACGTCATCAAGATGTATGCCTCGACGGGCACAGACGACGATGTCACCGGCCTTCAAACCTACAACTACGAGGAAATCAAAGCAGCGGTGGATGCGGCGCATCAATTCGGAAAAAGGATCGCTATTCATTCCTACGGTCCCGACGGCGCCCGCGACGCCGTGCGTGCGGGAACCGATTCGCTCGAGCATGCCACCGACGTGGACGACGCGACGATTGCCGAGATGGCCAAGCGCGGCACGTTTTACGTCCCCACGATCGATCACAACCGCTATTATCTGGATAACTGGCAGAAGATTGGCTATGCGAATGGTTTTCAGGAGAAGACCAAGGCGTTCATTGAGCGCAATCTGGAGACGGCGCGAAAAGCGCACAAGGCCGGCGTGAAATTCGCTATGGGCTCCGACGCGATCTACACCATGTTTGGGCAGAACACGCGAGAACTTGGTTGGTTCGTCAAAGCGGGAATGGCGCCGGAACAAGCGCTGCGCACGGCCACCACCAACGCCGCGGAATTATTGGGCAAAGAAAAAGAACTCGGCGCCGTCGCTCCAAGTTATTTCGCGGACCTTGTCGCCGTCGAAGGCGACCCGCTCGCGGACATCAACGTGACCCTAAACAATGTGAAGTGGGTGATGAAGGGCGGCGCGGTAGTGGTGGACAATTCCAAATCTCATGCCCACTGAGCCGCCTGGTAGCATTGGTGCTTCTGAGACTTGGCAAATTGACGTCTCGCTGGACACGCATGGGCTCGTGCCATAGCGTCTAGCTCGACAGCCCGGTGGCGTTATCCCTTGCCCGGAGGAGAACCATCATTAGGGGGGCCTCTCAGCACGATCCTCTTCGGGCTCTCCGGGAGTCTCTCCGTGAACTATTACGGATGTGAGCAGAAAGAGTACAACGAGATTCTCAACGATCGCTCCTACATCACCAAGAAGAATGCAGAACAGCCCGGTTTGACGGTATTTCGGGGCGACGATAAGATTCTGTCTCCACGGGAAGTGGCTCACGCTGCATTCCGCAGGGTCCCGGAACGAAATCAGGCGGTTAGGTAGGGAGCCAGGAGGAAGTATGGCCACGGCAGTTGCCCCTCGGGTTTTTAAGAACTTCATCAACG
>QHYM01000243.1 GCA_003223295.1 Acidobacteriota bacterium
GAGCCATCGACCTCGCGCGCTACCTCCCAGGTCGAAGACATCGAGCGTTTGCTGGCGCGATTGGTCGCGGGGTCACGCAGATCAAGAACCTCCGACCTGGTTGCGGCAATTGAGTTTTTTACCAGAAATGCCGCTGGCGAGGGCTGTTGACAGTCGCATTCGATGTCAGATAAGCCTAAGCGTCGGCCAGCCAGTTCCGGCTTGGAACGCCGACGACTGCTGTTTCTTCTCGCGGAAGCTTTGGAGAAACTCTCTCGCCTGCATCGAATACTTGAGCGCCAGCGAACTCTCGTAGAGGCCGAATACAAGCGGTCAGAATATACGAATGTTATCGATACTTTGGTCAATGTCCTGGCTAGCTTTACGCAACTATTGACTCAAAACTCTAGGCGCATTGCCGCATTTCTAAAAAGTGAGACGCCAAGCGAGACGCAGGCGAAGATTGTCTACGGTGTTATTCGGAAAGTCATCGATCCCGTGTTGAAGATACACGAGCTACTTGTCCTTTTGCCGAGAGAAACAGCCGAGCCGCAGGTTTTCTTCATGCTGGGAGACTGTTTCGGTCGAAAAGGGCGAAGATTACCCGCGTCAGTCATACTGACGAATCTACTCAGTTCATACGAATATCGTGTTGAAGACGTTCTCCGAACCGAAATGTCTCAGCAGGAGCTTCCGGACCTCAAGGCTGCATTGCAGGGTTTCAAACCGGGCGGTAGCGTACTTGGCTTGGCCTTTGCAGATAGGGATAATCCTCTATCATGGGCGGTCCTAGCGCATGAGTACGGCCATGCAATAGACGACACCCGCGATATCGCATATCAGATCGTCCATGGCAAGAAACCAACGGCCGGGAGGACAGCGGATGATTGGAACCTCAAAGTCAAATGGACCTCTGAGGTATTTGCTGATTTTGTAGCCGCTCGTGTTCTAGGTCCTGCGTCTCTAATACCGATCCTATTTGTAGAGATGGCCCGTGCGAGGCTTAACAACCCTCCCGCGGGACGCCAATTCCTAAGCCATCCGCCAACTCCCGTTAGGTTGAGACTTACACGTGAATACCTGGCCGCGATGCACGTAAGCACGGCTGATTTTGAAGAGGTCTTTGAAGTGTATGAGTTTGATTACGCCCGAAAACTTCGCGCATTGGGTAGGAAGGAAAAGGATAACAAAGAGCGAAATCGAGAGGCGGCAGAGGCTCTTTTGCTTCCCCTTATTTCCAAGATTGCCTCTAGCGTCAATTCCCTGCGCGTACAGCCTTTTAGCGAGAACAATGCTGACCGTGCGAAAACGCTGCAAAGAAAACTCCAGCTCGGGCTTCCGGTCTCATCCGTGCGGCAGTCCACTGACCGGGAGATTCTTGCCAGGCTGAATTCGCTTAGCGACAAGTCTTCCACGAGGAAGGTCTACACAGCGCTTAGAGAGCTAAACGAACTACCTGCCACGAGCTCAGAAATCATTGCCGCCGGTTGGCTATACAAATTATCCAGCTTGAGAGACTGCTTGTTGCAAAGCTTTCCGGGGCAGAGGGCAAGTCTCGGCGTTTACGGTGAATACCTGGAGAGAACTGACGCTCTGCTCTTGAAGTCACTCGAGCTGGCTGCTGTTCAGGCCGAAATGAGTTTACCCGCGGGATCGCGTAAAGATGCTCCTTTCGGAAACTGATATCGCGAAGCGCCTCGTAGAGCCGGACGAAGGAAAGAGGCTCGTCGTCACCCCGATTGTCAATGCGAGAGAGCAGTTTGGCCCATCTTCGATCGATGTCCGTCTGGGAACAGACTTTCGCAGACTCGAGAACATCAATCGGTCTCAAGTCGCGCTCAGTGAGCAGTTTCACGACGAAGAGGAGGCCTATACGAAAAGAGTGGTTCTTGCGGCAGGCCAATGTTTCTATCTTCACCCCGGGGAATTCGTGTTGGCATCGACCTTGGAGTATTTCAAATTGCCAGACGATCTCGCCGCGCGCATCGAAGGCAGAAGTTCTTGGGGGAGACTTGGTCTTCTAGTACATGCAACAGCGGGGTTCGTCGATCCTGGATTCGCGGGAGCGCTTACGTTTGAGCTGAGCAATGCTGGACGCTTGCCTATTGAGTTGAGGCCGGGACTGAGGATCGGACAAATCTGCTTCTTCAGCATGTCTAGACGCAGTTTGATCCCTACCGTCGGAAGTACCGGGCAAAATATTGGGGAGCCACAGGCCTCCAAGTGAGCAAAGCACACACTGATCCGGAGGTTGCAAGAGAGACCTCACGTTTCCGACGAAAACGCCTGTAATAATACACCATATATACGTTGACAGTCCATATTTTTAGTGTATATTTGGTGTATAACGTAGGAGGGTTGAGAGTCTCATGCCAAAACTGACGGTTGAATTTAACGACAAAATGAATGACATATTGGAGCAGCTCGCGAACGACAAGGGAACTACAAAGGTTGACGTCTTAAGGCGAGCCGTCGCCTTGTACAAGTATCTGGATTCTGAGCAGAAGGAAGGAGAGAACCAGAAAGTCTCGATTACCCAGAACAACAAGGTGGTTAAGGATATCGTCCTGCCATGACCGAGTCGGACGGAAGAAACGGAGAGGTAAGCAAGGGCGATGTGAAGGAGGTCGAGGTTATCCCGACCGAAGACTTGGAAGCCAAAGCTTTACAGGCCTTCCCTACACAAGCTTCCGGCACGGTTTTGGAACCACTACAAAGGGTCGGCCTCTGGCTGGCCCTTGCGTTTTTTGGGTATATCCTCATCGCATCAGGCACTATTTTCTTCGTGTCCTTCCACACGATCCAGCTGCCTCCCTTTCCGACGCCGCCAGCGAATTCGGGTGATCCCGAGCACTACAAGGCGCTCGCCGACGCTTACAAGCAATCGGTTGACGTCTATCAACAAATCGCGAAAGCTCAGGTTGAACGCGCGACACAGTTGTTCCAGTTGGTCGTCGCCTCAACAATACTGCCGGTCTTTAGCGCCATACTCGGGTACATCTTCGGCGCCAATAAATCCCGCGGTTAAGAGCGTTGATTCAGCTCGCAGTGCCAGCACAACGACAGCCGGGGCGCCTGGTGGCCATTAAGTTGCATTACGACCTTTTCTTTCGTTTGAATCAGAACATTTGCCCGCAGAAGCGGCCCGTGACGATGTGAGGGAAGCCGAGCGGCACGCCTCCGGTGTTCCCCGTCGTCGGTGTTAAAAGTGAGGATTGTTGGTGCAAGTGGGGATTTTGCAAGGGGCTCCTTATCCAAAGTCATTGCGAGTCGGGGGGGACCGTCTGGACGACCAAGCAGGTTATAATCCTGTGAATTTTATGGGGCTGTCCTGCGGCAGCAAGCTCGGGCCGATAGCGATCTCATTAGAGCCCACGATGTCCGACTCCAAGGTAGTTCATAAAGGTTGGGTCGTTCTAGGAATTTCCCTGGCGATGGTTGTGACAACCTACGCTCAGACCCAAGGCATGAAGGATTTTGGTAACCGTGTCGAAGGGACTAATGTACATCTTGACGCATCGGAAGATTTTACTCTGATTGCCGTTCACAGAAACTTCGCGACTTTTCCACGAAATGCGAACCTGAACGTCCGATTCTTTCTGCCCAGGCTGCCCGGTAATCCCAAGAAAAACGTGTTGGTGCAGGCCGTTGAACTTCAAGATTCGT
>QHYM01000037.1 GCA_003223295.1 Acidobacteriota bacterium
CAATAGCCCATCCCGACGTCCGAAGTAAGGACGCGACCAAGGACGGGAGCGTCGCGAGAGTCGCCACGAAGCTCGAGGTGATCGTCATCCCCGTCTCGGATGTCGATCGCGCGAAGGAGTTCTACGGGAGGCTCGGGTGGCGGCTCGACGCTGACTTCCCTAGCGGTGACGACTTCCGCGTGATCCAGTTCACGCCGCCTGGCTCCGGGTGCTCGATCATCTTCGGCAAGAACGTCACCGCGGCGGCACCCGGCTCCGCCCAGGGCTTGTACCTGATCGTCTCCGACATCGAGGCCACCCGCGAAGAGCTGCTCGGTCGCGGTGTCGAGATCAGCGAAGTGTTCCACGGCGCTGGCGGCGCGTATGCTGGCACGGACGAGCCCTACCTGTTTGGGCGGCAACGGGTCAGCGGTCGGGATCCCGAACATGGCAGCTACCGCTCGTTCGCCTCGTTCCGTGATCCGGACGGCAACGGCTGGCTGTTCCAGGAAATCACGACACGACTGCCCGGTCGCATCGACCCTGCAACGACGACCTTCGCATCGGCGAACGATCTGGCGAGCGCGATGCGGCGTGCGGCGGCCGCGCACGGTCAGCACGAGAAGCGCATCGGCGAGGCAGATGCGAACTGGCCCGACTGGTACGCCGCATACATGGTGCGCGAGCAAGCCGGCGAAGAGCTGCCGCAATGAACGACCACGACGTGATCGTCGTTGGCGGGTGGTCGCATCTTAATTGCTAAAAACCCCTTTGGGTGCCACCCCCCTACGTTTTTCAGCTTGCGGTTTTTGTCCAGTGCCTAATTAACCGCCAAGGACCATTCATCATCACGGAAACAGCTTCGGGTTGGCCACGCTTTCTTCTGTTTTGGCGCTATTTGACTTCAGGAATTCTTCCAGGCGCAGGAACTTGCGGCCGAGGGCGCCGGAGTAGGCGGACCATTCCGGCTCGCCCGATTCGATCACTAGCGCGGCGCGAACGGCGGCAATCTTGGAGTCGAGATCGTCGAGGTAGTGGAAGACCAGCGCTTCGCGAATCATCGGCAGCTTCGGCGAGCCGAATTCATATTCCCCGTGGTGGCTGATGAGCATGTGCTGAACGACCGTCTTCAGATTCGGCGGGAACCCCTCGATGGCATCCATCGTTTTCGAAACGGTCTCGACTTCCATTACGATGTGGCCAAGCAACTGCCCTTCCACGGTGTATCCGATGGCTCGTTCGTAGCAAAGCTCGTCGAGCTTGCCGACGTCATGAAGCATCGCCGCGGTCAACAGCAGATCCCCATCAAGCTCCGGATAGTGGGTCGCCGCAAGTTTGGCCAGCCCGCACAAACTGATGACGTGCTCGAGCAGGCCGCCGAGATAGGCGTGGTGCATGACCTTCGCAGCGGGCGCACGCTTATAACGCGCGGCGATGGCGGGATCGTTCAGAATCGCGGTCACCAGCTTTTTCAGCCAGGGATTCGCAATAGACGCTGCATACTCCAGCAACTCGCCGTACAACTTCGCAACGTCGGCTTTGGTCTGGGGCAAAAAATCGGCGAGGTCAATTTCTTCCGGCTTGGCCAGGCGCACCTGCAGGACGGCAAGTTGCGGCCGGTTGCGGTAAATCTCCACGCGCCCCTGGACTTTCACGAAGTCGTCGCGGTTTATGCCCTTCGCGGCCGATTCGAATTGGTCCCACATGCGCGCTTCGATGGTGCCGCTGCGGTCGCCAAGTTCCAGGCGCAGATAAGGCTTGCCCTCGCGCGTATTGCGAATCTCTTTCTCGCAAACGAGGAAAAACGTCGTTACGTTCTGTTCGGAATTCAGTTCGGAGACGAGCGGCGTCTTCATTTACCGGAATCCGCGCCGGACTTCGCGGAACTCGAACCGGACCTCTTGCCGAAGAGCAGGAATTTCTTGTGCCCCTTCTTTTGTTTGCTGGCTTCGGGCGTGGCGCTCACTTCCTGAATCTCGGAGCTTCCCCCGCCGGCGATGTCCTGGTAGCCGGGCTTGATGATGACGTAGCTCTGCTCGCGCAGCGTCTTGAGGTAGTTGCGCATGGCGGGCTCCATCCGCCCGCTGTACAGCTTTTCGGTAATCTCATTTCTGACTTTGTCGAGCGACTGCTGGCCTTCGTCGTAATGCTCTAGCACCTGAAGCACAAGATACCCTTGCTTGGTCTCGAGCACGTCGGTAAGCTGGTTCCTCTTCATCGCGAAAACTTTGTCCTCGAGTTCCTTCGAAAGCTCGCCGCGCTTATAAACGCCAAGTAAACCGCCCTGATCCTTGGTGCCGCTGTCGGAGTAGCGCTTGGCAATCTCGCCAAAGTCTTCCCCGTCCTGAACGCGCTTGAGGGCCGTCTCCGCTTTCTTCTTCAGCGCGGGCAGCTCATCCGCGCTCTTACCCTGCGTGTTGACTTGAATTTCGCGCAGCGCGACCTGCTCCGGACGCACAAATTCGGTCTTATGCGCTTCGTAATACTTCGTAACTTCGTCTTCCGTGATAGTAATGTGTGACCCGACTTCGCTGCCGATGGCCTTCTGCGTGAGGAGATGGTTTTCGATGTTGCTCTGAAAGTCTTCCCAGTTCATGCCCTCCGACTTGACTGCTTTTTCCAGCGCATCGATGCTATCCAGCTTATTTTGCGTTCGAATCTGGTCAAGCTGTTTAATGACGTCCGCCTTGACGCTGATACCCATGTCTTTTGCGCGCTGGATGAGAAGCGACTGGTCGATCAGGTCCCGCAGCGTATTCTTCTGGCGGTCCTCAATGTTGGTCTGCAACTGCTCGGCATTGCAGCGTCCCTGGCATTCCTGCTTGGCATCCTCTTCGGCGGTCTGGCGCGCCTTCTCGTACTCGGTGAGAGTAATGATCTCGTTGTTGACGCGCGCGATGATTTCTTCCACCGTCTTGCCGGCGTTCGGGTCCACCGGCTGCGTTCCTGCCGCCGCTTTCGGCTTCGCCGCGGGCGGAGTCACAGGCTTTGCCTGCGCCGCAGCAGGCGGAGGCGCCTGCGAGCTGGATTCCGGTTTCTCCTGAGCCTGCGTATCAGCAGGCATGACTGCAAGGAGCAGCCCGGCGCAAGGCACCACAAGTACACCTAGTTTTCGCATCCATATCCTCGCCTGATGAGTTTAGCTCTGCCCCTGAAGGCCGAGCAATACGTTTCTCAAAACTACCGGGACCGGTTCACCGCGTTTCAATTCAATCCACAGCACCCCGCTCGGATCGGGCTTGATGCCCGCGCGCGAACGCACCACGCTCACCAGCCTGGCCGGGTCGAGGGTTGTCTCCGGGTGGAAGCGCACGGCGACGCGGCTGCCCTGGCGCTCGACCGAGGAGATGCGCAGGTGCTCGCACATGGATTTGAGGACGGCATAGTCCAAAAGGTTTTCCACGGAAGAAGGAGGAGCGCCGAAGCGGTCTTCCAGCTCTTTTCGAACGTCCTGCTTTTCCTCTTCCGTGGCAATCGTGGAAATGCGTTTGTAGGTGCGCAAGCGAAGGTTTTCGCTGGGGATATAGTCCTGCGGGATTCGAACGTCCAGGCCCAGGCTGAGCGTAGTGCGCAAGTCGGGAGCGCCTTCTTCCCCTTTGAGCTTGGCCACCGCGCGCTCCAGCATTTGGCAGTACATATCAAAACCGATGGCTTCGATGTGGCCGTGTTGTTGCCGGCCGAGCATGTTGCCGGCACCGCGCAGTTCGAGGTCGAGCGCGGCGATTCGAAAGCCTGCGCCGAGTTCGCTGAATTCCTTCATCGCCGCAAGGCGCTTGCGTGCGATGTCCGAAAGCGTGGTCTCGGGGGGAACTAGAAGATACGCATAAGCGCGCTGGCTGGAGCGGCCGACGCGGCCACGCAATTGGTAGAGTTCTGCGAGTCCCAGGCGATCCGCGCGATTGATCAGAATGGTGTTGGCGCGCGGAATGTCCAGGCCGTTTTCGACGATGGTCGTGGCAACGAGGACGTCGGCTTCGTCACGAATGAATTTCAGCATCCCGCTTTCGAGTTCTTTTTCGCCCATTTGCCCGTGGCCGACGACCACGCGTGCCTTCGGCACGAGCTTTTGCACCATCGAGCCGAGCGAGTAAATGGATTCCACGCGATTGTGAATGAAATAAACCTGACCGTCGCGCGCAAGCTCTGTTTCGATGGCGCTTCGCACCAGTTCTTCCTGGAAAGGCGCAACGACGGTCTGGATCGCCAGGCGGTCCCGGGGTGGCGTTTCGATCAGCGACATGTCGCGAAGCCCTACCAGCGACATGTGCAACGTGCGGGGAATCGGTGTCGCGGAGAGCGCGAGCGCGTCCACGTTCTTGCGCATTTCCTTCAGCCGCTCTTTGTGCGCCACACCGAAGCGTTGTTCCTCGTCCACAATCAACAGCCCAAGGTCGGCGAATTTCACGTCTTTCGAAAGCAAGCGATGTGTGCCGATCACCACGTCCACTTTCCCGGCTTCCAGGTCAGCAAGAACTTTCTTCTGCTCGGCAGCGCTGCGAAAACGGCTCAGCAATTCAATCCGCGCCGGAAAAGCAGCGAAGCGTTTCTTGAAAGTTTCGAAATGCTGGAAGGTTAGAACGGTTGTGGGCGCAAGCAGGGCCACTTGCTTGTTGTCCATCACCGCTTTGAACGCAGCGCGCATGGCCACTTCAGTCTTGCCGTAGCCCACGTCGCCGCAAAGCAGCCGGTCCATCGGCTCGCCGCGCTCCATGTCACGTTTGATGTCGCTGATAGCCGCGATCTGGTCGGGTGTCTCTTCAAATTCAAACGCATCTTCGAATTCGCGCTGAAAATTCCCGTCCGGAGAGAACGCGAAGCCCGGAGTGGTCTTCCGCTGGGCGTAAAGCGCAAGAAGCTGGTCGGCCATATCTTCCAGTGACTTGCGCACGCGTGTTTTGCGCGTGTTCCAGGCCGTGCCGCCGAGTCTGTCCAGCGGAGGATGCGCGCCTTCCAGGACGCGATAGCTCTGCACGAGGTCCATGCGCTCCAGCGGAACGTAGAGCCGCGCGTCCTCGGCATAACGCAACAGCATGAATTCGCCGCGATGGCCATCCGATTCAATCTGACGCAGTCCTTCGAACTGCCCGATGCCGTGGTCCACGTGAACCACAAAGTCGCCGGGCTTTAGCTCGGCAAAATCGCTGAAAAAGCCGGACGTGCGGATCTTGTGGCTGGGCCGCTCGACTGTGGGCGTCACGTCGAAAAGGTCGGCATGGCCATAGAGAGTCAGATTGGCTTCGGGAAAAGTCGCGCCTTCCGCGAAAGGCGCCCGAATCAGCAGCATCCCGGCGGATTCCTGCGCACCCTCCGCCGTAAAGCCGGCGGCGGCTTCTTGGGATTCCCCGAGCACATACGGCACTTCATATTCGCGGCAGATGTCCGCGAATCGCTCGATTTCGCCCGTGCTGGCGGCGGTGAGAAACACTCGGCCGCCGGCTGCAAGCTGCGACTTCACGTCACCCATGCAGGCGACCACATCGCCGTGAAAGCGCGCGCTCGGTCGGGAAGAAATCTCGAATTGAGGTGTCGAACCAATGCTCAATGCGAGCTGCTCGAGATGAATTTGCGACGTTTTGCCGAGCGCTGCGGCAATTTGTTCTTCGCTCCAAAAATAGTGCGAAGCGGGCGGCGAATTGGCCTGGCCGTGACGCTCATAGATCTCCGTCGCGGCGGCCAGATGCCGCTGCGCCACTTCGCGCAGAGTTTGGGGCTCGTCCAGAAAAAGAATCGGCCGCAGCGAGCTTTCTGACAATTCGAAAAGAGAAGCCGTGCCGGGTTCTCCCACATTGCCAAACGTCGGAGTTGCGCCCCATTCCGGCACATCGCTGCTTTTGGTGTTTTCCAGCGCGGGCACGGACCATTCGGTCAACGGCAGCAGGGTCGTTCGAACGACCGGTGCAATCGAACGCTGTGTGCGCGCATCGAATTCGCGCACGGACTCCACCGTATCGCCGAGCAGCTCAATACGCACGGGGCGCGGAGCTTCCGGCGAAAAAACGTCAATGATGCCTCCCCGCACTGCGAATTGCCCGGGCAGCTCCACCATTTCCGTTCGTGTGTAGCCCACCGAGCCGAGATGCGTGATCAATTCCTCGTGCCCGATCTCGGTATCTTTCGCCAGCGTTCGCGTGAGGTACAAATAAGCCGCAGGATCTTGATAACGCCACAGCGCCGCAGCCACCGGCGCAATCACCAGTGAGATTTGCCCGTCTGCCAACCGAAACAGGGTCGTGGCGCGCCGCTCGAGGATGTCCGCGTGGGGGCTTTGCGATTCCCAAGGCAGCCGGTCAAACGAAGGGAGCGTGGCAACGTTGCCAGAGGCTCCGGGGAAAATGGCGGCGAAGAACCGCAGCGTCTCCGCAAGCGCCTCGGCGCGCCGGTTCGAATCCGTCACAAAAAATGCGGGACGCCGCAACGCGTGCGTAAAATAAGCCGCCACCAGCGCTTTCGCCACATCGTGCAGCCCCGTGATGGACACAAGCCCGGCGTTCGCGCTCAATTCCGCTAGGGCGCCCTCCATCGATGGATGGCGCAGCAGGGCTTCCAATCTTTCGCGGACTGCTGGAAGTATCATGCGTGGGCGATCAGGAATCCGTGCGCGATTCGCGCTTTCCCTTAGGCTGCGGCATCTTGTTTACACTGGAAGGGCCAGAGCCTTCCCTTACTTTCTGCAGCATCGAAGTCGTAGAGTAACCCGTCACAAAAGGAATGGAGACGACGCGCCCGCCCGCGGCCTCCACCTCCTCGCGGCCAACAATCTGGTCGCCGGGCCAGTCGCCGCCTTTCACCAGAACATCGGGCAGCAGGCGGGAAATCACTTCGCGCGGCGTCAGCTCATTGAAAATGATCACGGCATCAATCGGTTCCAGGGCCGAGAGAATCTCTGCG
This sequence comes from Acidobacteriota bacterium, assembly GCA_003223295.1. GTDB lineage: Bacteria > Acidobacteriota > Terriglobia > Acidiferrales > UBA7541 > Acidiferrum. The sequence goes on from QHYM01000037.1 coordinate 6,868, forward strand.
CGCTCGCCTTCCGGGATCACCGGCCGCGTCGGGCCTTTCAGTTGGCGCACACTGGCATCGCTGTTGAGCCCGACGATCAGGACATCGCCCATCTGCCGAGCCAACTCGAAGCCGCGAATGTGACCTGGGTGCAGCAGGTCGAAACAGCCATTGGTGAAGACAACGCGGCGGCCATTGCGTTTCTCGCGGCCAAACCGCAAAATCGCCTCCTCAAGTGTCACGGCTTTCGAATGCAAAGGATCTCCATGTAGGCACAGAAGAGAACGGGACCACGCCTGAACTTTTAGTTTATCACGCGCGGGAAACTCGGCGCTCGGGAGCCCACATTTCACAATGAAATCAAGAAAAACCGCACGCGCCCTCGGCGGAATCCTTCTTTGCGCCGCGGGTTTCTGGCTGGCATTTCCGAAGACCTACCAGGAAAAGACCTTTCTCATTCCAGCGGGCGGTTGCCGCTTGGAAACCACTATCTTCGAAAAAAGAGACGGTGTGTCGCAAGGAACTGTAGTTCTTTTTCCCGGCCTCGCTGCGAACAAGAAAATCATGGCCTTCCTCGCGGGCGGCTTCGCGGAGCAGAACCTGCGCGTGTACATCCCGGACTTGCCCGGGCACGGGCATAGCCCCGGGCCATTTTCTCCGGCGCACGCCGAAGAGTGCGGCGAAGCGCTTCTCTCTGGTTTGATCGCGCGCGGCATGGCCAATCCCGATCGCACCATCGTCGCCGGTCATTCGATGGGAGGAGCCATCGCACTGCGCGTTGGTGCGCGCACTCCGGTGGCCGCCATCGTGGCCATTTCACCGGCGCCGATGCGCAGCGCCCACGGCGTATTGCCCGAGATGCTGCTCTATCCGGACCCCGGCCCGATGCCGCAGCGTTTCTTGGTCATGAGCGGTTCGCTCGAGCCGGAATCGATGCGCGGCAACGCCGCAGACCTTGTCGCTTCGCGCAAGGACGACACCGCGCAGTACCTTGTCATTCCCGGGGCCACGCACGCGAGTATCCTCTTCGATCGCGCGGTTGTACGCGCCTTCCAAGATTGGAACGCCAAAACGCTGCGACTCAGCGGCACGCCTGGCATGCCGTCGCTGCGCCAGCTTCATGGCGCATTGGCTGGATTCGCCGGGTTGCTCTTGCTGGCCACTCCTTTTCTGCGCGAGATCACGCAAAAGAAACAAAACCACAAAGAAGTGGAGATGGGCACTTCCGTGCCCTGGATCCGCATGCTCCTCGAATTTGCCGTGGCCTCCCTCCTCGTCGTCGTTCTGCTGCGTTTCGGCAATCCCTTGCGCGCGATCCATTTGTATGAAGGGGATTACCTCGCAAGTTTTCTCCTGATCCTCGGAATCGCGCTCCTTTCATTGCATTGGGAATCTCTGCGAGAGCAATTTTCTCAGCGGAAATCAGGATTGCTTGCAGCGTTGTTCGGCGCGCTGACTTTGTTTCTCTTGTTCAGTGCATGGCTGGAACTCCCCCTCTACGAATCGTGGCTAACCCCCGCCAAGTGGCTGCGCTTCCCTTTTCTTTTTCTTGCGTTCCTTCCCTATCACATCGCTGAAGAAATTTGCCTCGGCCCATCCGAGAACAAAAGCACGCGGCTGCGGTTCGCCGCCGGATTGTCGCTACGCGCAGTGGCCTGGGCCGCTCTCGCCCTCGGCGTCATGTACTTGCACAGCGGAGAAATCCTGATGGTCCTGCTCCTCCCCTATTTCGTGCTGCTGCACCTGTTGCAGCGGAGGGGGATGGATCTTGTGCGACAGGAAACAGGTTCGGCTGCGGCAGCAGCGGTATTCGGTGCTATACTCCTGACTGGTTTTTGCCTGGTGATTTTCCCCGTCACCTAATGGTAATTGCCCATCATCATAACAATTCTTTAAAGTGCGTTTTCGCGTCGGGAGAAAGAATCGGGGGACGCGGTCAGACACAATCATGGCGGAAATTGCAATCATTGGCGGCGGGCCCTCCGGCGCAATGTGCGGTGAACAGCTCGCGCGCGCGGGGCACAAAGTAAATCTTTTCGACGAACACCTGGCGTGGGAAAAACCCTGCGGCGGCGGACTGACGCACAAAGCCATTCAGTGCTTCCCTTTTCTGCTCGACAATTCCTATCCGAAAAAACTCGTTCATTCCGTCGAGCTCATCAGCAGCCAGGAGCACCGCGCGACTCTCGAGATGCCGCATCCCATCGTGATTTATTCGCGCAAGGTTCTGAACGGTCTGCTGCTCGAGCGCGCGCAATTGGCGGGCTGCAACGTACAGCGCTCCCGCGTGCTCAGCGTGGACATCGACAAAACGAAACCGCGTTTCTGCGTCGAGGGAGAATGGTACGAAGCGGATTTTCTCGTGCTCGCCGCGGGCGCGCGAAATCAATTGGTGCCGGGGAGCCGCGCGCTCGAGCGCGACGAACTGGAAATGACCCAAGGCTATTTCGTCCCGCAGAACGCCGATTCCATCACCATCAAGTTTCTCCCGCAATTCGAAGGATACATCTGGTCGTTCCCGCGCAACGACCATCTCTCTGTGGGAATCTGCGGCAGCATGTCCGCGCACACCAGCGCGCAGCTTCGCACGCACCTGCACACTTTCGTCGAGAAACAGAGCATCTCGACGGAAGGAGCAAAATTTTACAGCCACGTGTTGCCGTCGCCCCAAGAACGCACGCTTTCCGAACGCAGCGTCGTCGGAAAAAACTGGGCGCTCGTCGGTGACGCCGCCGCCTGGGTCGATCCCCTCACCGGCGAAGGACTCTTCTACGCGATTCGCTCCGGTGAATTGCTCGGCCGCTCCCTAGCTCAGGGCTGCCCGGAAAAATATCCCGCCTGGATCAAAGCCGCGTTTTCGAGCGAACTGGAATTTGCCGCCCGCATCGTTCGCCGTTTCTACCGTGGCTCGTTCCTCGGCAGCGCCGTCACCACGCGCATGGTGCAATTCATCCGCCGCAGCCCGGTATTCCGCCAGTTGATGGGCGACCTCTTCAGCGGCACGCAGGATTACTCCAGCCTGAAGCGCCGACTGTGGGGCCATTTGGGAATCACCATCAGCGATTTCATCTCCAGCGTGCTGAACCTGGACCGTCCCGCGCGCGCCCATGCGGGGAATACCAGCGCCGCCGGCGACTGAGCCGCCGTCAGGGCATGACTTCAGCCTTGCCGCGCATAATGCTAGAAAGGGGCTTTGGCCCCGGCCAACCGCTTTCTTCGATATAGTTGTAATGGCCTTCCCCGCATCCAAACAGGGAGGCGGACTTCACCCCCGACGCATGGCCACTGAGACCAACGCCAAAGCCGTCTCCAAAGACAAGAGGCGCAAGAACGCGTGGAAGAGTCTCCCCGACGTTTGGGCGTTGATGAAGCCGCGCCGAGGCTTGCTGGCGCTGGGCTTTGTGCTCATGGCCATCAACCGCGTCTCTGGCCTGGTGCTCCCCGCTTCGACGAAATACCTGGTGGACAACGTCATCACCAAGAGGCAGATGAATCTGCTTACGCCCATCGTGCTCGGAGTGCTCGGCGCAACGGTGATTCAGGGCCTGACGTCTTTCACGCTCACGCAGCTCCTCTCGAAGTCCGCGCAGAAAATGATCACCGAGCTGCGCCGCAAAGTGCAGGCGCACATCGGCCGCCTCCCGGTTGCGTTCTATGACGCGAACAAAACCGGCGTGCTCGTGTCGCGCATCATGAGCGACGTCGAAGGCATCCGCAATCTCATCGGCACCGGCCTCGTTGAATTTGTCGGCGGGCTGATGACCGCTGCCATTGCCCTCGTCTATTTGCTCCACACCAGCGTGCTCATGACCGCAGTGGCTTTCGGCATCCTGCTGATTTTCGGCCTCGGCATCAACCAGGCGTTCGCCACCATTCGCCCCATTTTCCGCGCGCGGCCCAAAATCACCGGCGAAGTCACCGGTCGGCTCACCGAATCGCTCAGCGGCGTGCGCGTGGTCAAGGGCTATCACGCCGAGGAGCGCGAAGAACAAGTCTTCGCCACAGGCGTGCAGCGCCTGCTGGACAACGTACTCAAGACACTTACCGCGACGTCATTGATGAGTTTCTCCGCAGCCGGCCTGATGGGCGTAGTCAGCGCCATCATCATGGAAATGGGCGCGCACAAAATTATTTCCGGCTCGATGACTCTCGGAACGTTCTTCGCCTTCAATATTTTTCTCGGCTTCCTCGTCGCGCCGGTTTTTCAAATCGTAGCCATCGGCACGCAAATCACCGAGGCCATCACCGGCCTCGAGCGCACGCGCGAAATTCTCAACGAAAAGCCGGAGGACGAAGCTCCCGGCCGCACCACGACCATGGACCGTGTCAACGGCCTCGTCGAAGCCGACCACGTCAGCTTCTCCTACGAATCTCGCAAAGAAGTGCTGCACGACATCAGCTTCCGTTCCGAGCCGGGCACCGTGACCGCGCTCGTCGGCCCTTCCGGCGCGGGAAAATCCACCATCATCGGCTTGATTGCCGCCTTTTATGTTCCATCGAGCGGAAGAATGCTCGCGGATGGCGTGGATCTGGCCACAGTGAAGTTGAATTCCTACCGCACGCAGCTCGGCGTCGTGTTGCAGGAAACTTTTCTCTTTGACGGAACGATTCGCGAAAACGTGGCCTTCGCGCGGCCCAACGCCAGCGAAGAAGAAATCCTGGCCGCTTGCCGCATCGCGCGCGTCGACGAGTTCGCGGAATCTTTCGAGAACAAATACGACACCGTGGTCGGCGAACGCGGCGTGAAGCTTTCCGGCGGGCAAAAACAGCGCGTCTCCATTGCGCGCGCCATCCTGGCCGATCCACGCATCCTCATCCTCGACGAAGCCACCTCCAGCCTGGACTCGGAATCCGAGGCGCTGATTCAGGAAGGCTTGCGCTACCTGATGCGCGGCCGCACCACGTTTGTCATCGCGCACCGCCTCTCCACCATCCGCCGCGCCGACCAGATCCTCGTCGTGGAGGCGGGGCGCATCATCGAGCGCGGCACGCATGAAACCCTCTATGCGCTCGGCGGCCGCTACTACGACCTCTACACCAAGCAGCACTCCGTCGAGACCAATCTCTTCCTCGCCCCCGGCGAAAGCACCAACCTGGAAGAAGCCGCCGAGTCCCCCGCCAGCGGCAACGGCCGCGATGGCCGCGGCGACGCCGCCCTCCCCGACGCCATCCGCATCATCCGCGGCCAAAGCAGCTAAAGCCTATGTTCATCGAGAAGAGCAGCGGGTTTATGCCGCTGTGGGTCTAGCACTGTGCCCTTGCAGCTCTTCGGGCAAGCCGACCGGTAAACCCGCAGCTACGTAGCCAATCGACTTCCACCCCCCATTTTTTGTAACCGGATTATTTACTTGCCAAAAGAAGTCCGTCGAGGTGCTAACCGGCCCGCCATGATTTCGGGGGAAATGTCGCGCGCCGCGGACCTAGTGAAGACTTTCAGCACGCACCTGAATAGCGTTGAATTGAATTCCCGGAACGTCCTTGATTCTATAAGGACTGCCGGCAATATTTGCCGCGAAATTGATAGTTACGGGTTTTGTTGCAGGCGAACCATATATTCTTGTCATAGAGCGCGACTGTACCGTAACCCAGCGGGAGAACGTCGCATGCATTGGAACGGGAGCCTATATTGCGAAGCCTGCGTTATACCAAATAAGCCAGAACCGCAGCGTGACCCTTGCTAGGACTCTCTACCAATGCATAGGAGGCGAACAGGCTTGGCGAGATAGCGGAGGGTGGCGAATTCACAGTAATGCTGGCAATCGCTCCACCAAAAAACATCGAGATTCGTTTTTTGCCGATAGAGCAAGAAGGATTGAAGTTTCTGGAAGAGAAATATAAGGAATATGGATTGAAATCAACGTTTGATTTCAAGGGGCCTGACGGACCAAATGCTACGCAAGAAATGCCCGGCAATGCAAAATGAAACAAAGGAAGCGTCTGTTTAGTCCGATTAGTCCGACATAGCCGGGTTGCCCATACGCCGATTCTGCGTGTGGGGCCTTTGGTTTTAGCCGGTAGCTACGAAGGGCCACTTCTCGTTAATCAAATCCGGCCCCTGCAGTACCTTGTCTTTGACTTCCACCTAGCGGAGAGTAGGATTCACAAAGGGGTATCAGTATGGATCCTGTCGTA
>QHYM01000244.1 GCA_003223295.1 Acidobacteriota bacterium
GTTGCAAACTAGACTATTCACCAAGTTACGTCATCATGTGCTGCGTTTGGTCCAAAGCAAGCTACGTCCATGAGTTGGTCCAAGCTTTAGCCCGCAAGCACGGCCTCGCACTGTATGACCCTCAGAGCGAGAGGGTCACTTACGCGGATGGCTCTACGGGCGGGAGCGCCAAAACGGGCATGAGCCGCAACGTTGCATGCGTATTGGGCTCTTTCGCCCTGCTTTTTGCCGGGATATTCGTCTACTCGGAAAGGATGGCACCCTCCAGAGCCCCCTTGATAATTTACCTCTTTGCTGGTTTATGTGTGCTGATGGCCGTGGCGTGCTTTCGGCAGGCGTGGAGATAGTGCCAGTGTCGTGACACCGCCCAAAATGCGCGTAAGTCCCGATTGCGTCGGATAACCGGACAATTGCCCCGGATCTCCGGTAACCGCGTTGGAGTTGAGCCTAGTTTGGCTGCCGCTGAGGAGGTCAGAACCAAGGAGCGACTGGGTTCATTCTACGGATGAACACAAGCAGAAAACGCAGAGTCCACGTACGGAACAATGTTTTCCTGACAATGAAATCGGGATGAGAGATATTCCGCGATTTCACCGTGACGGTATTTCTTTGCGAGCCCCTCAGCTGTATGTCCTTCCTTGTTCGTTGCACAAGGGTCGGCACCATTTTTGAGCAGCACTTTTACGGTTCCAAGTTGTCCCATTCCAGCAGCCGCCATCAAGGGAGTCTCGCCAGTTCCATGGTTCTTTCGATTCACATCAGCTCCCTTGGAAACAAGGAAGCTAACCATTTCTTCATGTCCTCCAACCGAAGCACCCGAAAGTGGAGTCGTGTGACCTCCGTTTTCGTAATTGATGTCATAGCCTTTCCGGAGAAGAAGTGTGGCGAAGCGCCGCTTGTCTTGCGCGGCAGCTTGCACCAAGAAATCGCTTCCATGAGAACCGGGACCTGCAATTCGTACCATAAACTCCTCCCAGGCTTCGTAAGGAGTGAAAAGCAGCGCCGCCAAAAGAAGTAAAAGAATCATGGGAATCCAGTCGATGGCCGGCGCTCGGAATTTTCTCCGAATCAGAAGAACCAAGGAAACGGCCACCCAAAGCAAAGTGCCTGGCAGGGCAATGAACCCGGCTATAAGGATAAATGGCAGCGCACCGTGCATCATTGCGAACCCAACCATTTGCGGTCCGCTGAGCCACGTGAGAATCGTTTCCTCGTAAACGATTCGCCCCACGAAGATAGCGGCTCCGCAGAGTAACAAGTAGCCGGTGGTCGTCCACGCCTTTGGTAAGCCGACTATCCCATTGGTTCGCACAATCCAGAATGATGCCATTTTGTCAGCTTATTCGGGGAACTTTCGTCCTAGCTCCCGGGAAGTCGCGTTACCGGAGAAGTTTTGGATCGATTTCAGTTGTCCGGCAACGGAGTTGGGCTCTGCCCGACCACTCTCACGGACAAATCAAACTAGAAATGGCGAAAGCTGCAATACATCCGGAGATTGAAAGAAGCCTATTGCCGCATTGATGTGGCTGATTGACTGCCCTCCGCATTTGAGGCAGGGGCGCTCTGGTCGGCGCGAATTATTTTGTACCCCTCTGGAATCTCGAACAACGAGGAGGCAGGCTCGATTTGTTTTATGTCGCTGATGACCGTCGTGATTTCTCTTTTCGGCTTGTCGTCCAAAATATAATCACCCATCCGTGTATCCAGTGAAATTGAACACCAGTTTTCATAAATCCGTACGGGCGATGCACCGGATAGCTTTGCCTGAGCAGAACTGTAGTAGCTTATGCGCTCGCCACGGACCTCTACGCCATCGATGAATTTGTGTCCAAGGTCTTCGACCTTTCCTTCCGGCCCTGTGTGGGGAGGGTTCTTCAAATCAACCTCCTGACAACAAGGTTGGTGGGATACTTTGACCGGGGAGGCCACTTTGGTGATTTTGGCAGTCTGTCGGGCGGGTAGGAGACTCACAGATGTGCCGCAGTTGTCATCTATCCAAATATCAGCTGGAACATTTTCCGAAGGGTCTTCGGTTCCGTCGTAAAATCGCTCCACCCTTATGCGCCCCCTACCGTCGCGGAAGAGGTTCGACTTAGTCACCACCTCGCGCTTCGTCCCATCGCTGCCATAGGTCACAACCGTCCGAACTTCCTTAGCCTGATATGGCTTTCCTTGCGTGTTTGAGACTTCGTCGTCAACAACAGTGCCCCTGTCTGGGCATTGAGCCACGGCGACCTCAGTTGCGAATGTCATCCCCAAACATACGAGAACGGGAAGAAGTGCACCACGAGGGAGGATAGCGGAAGATTCCATTTGAATTATCCCTACATCTCGTCAAGTATACAACGACCACTGGCGGACGCCGCGGCGCGCGTGCTCACTTGACTGGTAAGTTGCGTAACCGGTGAAGTAGCTCGTTGACGTTCGCTTCCGTGGGAGCACGTCGGAAACGATGATGTTGCCTCGCCTCCTACGTCATTGCTATTGTTACGCTGACTCAAGATTCAGCAACCCTATGGTCTCCGGTTTGGCTGCCCATGCCATGAAGAGGTGCAGTATGAAGCGTAAATCGACAGGTTGCGACATTCAAAGTTTGCAGGACTTCGCGAGGACAAGAATCCTCGAAGCGTGGTCAAAGAGCACCATCCCAAATGCTGAAACTTACCTGGGCGGAGCCATGCTCAATGGTCCTTCGTTATACTGTTCTCTCTGCCGTGAGCTATGGAGGAATCTCTTGATAGACTCCGTGGAACAGAGGTGATGAGTTGACAGAAACCGCAAGGACTACACTCCTCGGCGTCCCGTTGAGTGCCTTCGTTGCATCATTGGCGATTTTTTCGGCGCCGTGTGCGGCGCGAGCTGCCACGTGTGAAAGCCTGGCGACACTGGCACTACCGGACACAACCATTGTCCTTGCAAAGCTGGAACCGGCAGGGGTGGAGTTACATTTGCCTGGGCCTCCATTGGGCAACCTGCGGGCGTTTTGCCGGGTTACCGGAGAAATCAAGCCGACAAAGGATTCCAACATCAAGTTTGAGGTATGGATGCCAGCTTCAGGCTGGAACCACAAGTTCATGGGTATCGGGAACGGAGGTTGGTCAGGAGAAATCTGGTATATCGACATGTCGGACGCACTTCAACGAGGCTATGCCACCGCATCAACGGATACTGGGCACGAAGGCAGCGCAGGCGACGCCAGTTTCGCGCTCGATCATCCAGAGAAGGTGATTGATTTTGGATATCGAGCGTTCCATGAAACGACTGTCAAGGCAAAAGCAATTCTCTCCGCGTATTACGGAGATGCTCCCAAGCATTCTTATTGGAACGGTTGCTCGACGGGTGGGAAACAAGGGCTCACAGAGGCACAGCGCTTCCCGCGCGACTATGACGGCATCATCGCCGGTGCACCCGCTAATTTCTGGACACATCTTATGGTCAGCGGCATCTGGATCGGCCAAGCAACTCACGAGAACCCTGTTAGCTACTTTCCGAAAGAAAAGTACGCCGTGTTACATAAAGCCGTGCTCGAAGCCTGCGATGCGATGGATGGAGTGAGAGACGGCGTTCTAGAAAACCCGAAGAAGTGCCACTTTGATCCGAAGGTCCTGCAGTGCAAGGACGCGAATGGCCCGG
>QHYM01000245.1 GCA_003223295.1 Acidobacteriota bacterium
TAGGCCGGTTTCTTCGCCTCGCACGACTTGAACGGGTTCATCGCGAAGCCAACCTGCAATCTCCAGCTCGGAAACACCCCACGGCTCGTACCAGCTACCGACCTTCGTTAGGACAGGATCTTGACCAAAGCTGATGGCCACAGGGCAACCTTTGCCATTTGACCAATACTTTTCGCGAATCAGCCGCCCATGTTTGCCGGGCGAGATCCAAATCCCGAGCGTGTCGCGATCATGAATGCAGACGCGGTAGGTCCCGACATTGGTCCATTTTTCGTCCGGGTCCTCCATAATGACCAGACAGCCGGTGCCGATGTAACGGCCGCCGTCGTGCTCGTGCCAACGCGGCGTGGGAAACTTGAGCAGATCGATTTTGTCGCCGCTTTCGACATTCTCGGTCACGGGTCCATGCGCAACGTCTAGCGGCTTCAGAGGTTTATAAGATCCGAGCCTTTGCTTCCAAGCCTTGATCATGTCCATCCCGCTCAGCGTCGGATCCAGACCAAATGCCAAACCGGTAGTCGCCGCCGAGCAGACTGCGTTGGTCAGGACGCGGAAACCTTTCGGGTATCCTTTGATGTTGTCGAAGAGCACCACCTTGGGTTTCGTCGCGCGCGCCGCTACTTCGGTGATGGCACCGATTTCCAAATCCCAATCTGCGCCGTTGACGACACGCAGCTCGCCGAGCCGGTCGACGGCCGCAATGTATTCGCGCAAATCTTTGTAAACTATGGATGTGTCTGCTGCCATGACAGTTCTCCAGTCGCAATCCCCTCACCAGGCGAGGGTGTTAAAGAAATCAATCCCGAATCCGCATTCCGCGATGCGCAATCATTTAATAACGCGGTCCGCCTGCGTCAACACATTCGGCGGAACCGTAAGGCCGATCTCGCGCGCTGTGCGGAGATTGAGAACCAGGTCGATCTTGCGGACGGTCTCGACCGGCAAATCCTGCGAGCGAGTACCCGTTAGAATCCGCTGGATGTACTTTGCCGAAAGGCGGCCGACTTCATGGTAGCTCACGCCATAGCTGGCAAGCCCTCCCTTAGCGACAGGACTTTGCTCCTGGAACATCGTCGGTAGTCTCTTGGCTTTTGCCGTGTCGATAATCAGTTGACCCTGACTGGCCACCATCGCGTCCGAAACGTCAACGTAGGCATCTGCTTCACCGGCCCTGAGCGTTCGTAAAGCTGCCTGGAGCTCTTTGACGGAAGCGACGTGCCGCTCTATGAATTGTACTTGCAGATGTCGCGCAGCCTCCCGTCCTTGCTTCGCGGACTCTGTAGCGGATGGATTGCTCGGGTTGTAGAACGTCACTACACGATGGAGCTTCGGGAAGAGATCCCTCAGAATCTCAAGACGCTTTCCCGTGAGGTCCGTTGTCAGGAAGTGAACGCCCGTAAGTCTGCCCCTGGGTTTGGCGAAGCTTTCCACGAGCCCGACGATGGTAGGATCTGTGCCGGCGTTGAAAACGATTGGAGTGTTTGCCGTTGACCTGCTCGCCGCTATGGTCACGGAGGTGGTAACTGTGTACAGGAGGTTCACTTTCTCCCGTTCGAGACTTCTCGCTGTCTCGTCAACCGCCTCTAGATCACCCCGTGTATCGCGAATTTCCAAAAGAAACTGCTTCCCTTCAACAAAACCCAACTCCTTTAGGCCATCCCGTAGTCCGTCAACCATCGCGTAAAACAGGCCACCCTGCAAAATAACTCCCACACGATAAACTTTAGCCTGCTGCGCCTCGGCCACAGCCCCACCAAAAATAAATGTGAGAACGATAGCGACAATCCCCACCCATTTTCGATTTTGGATACTTCGGCGTCGCTCAGTACAGGTTTTAGATTTTCGATTGTCGGAGGAAGAATCCAAGAATCGATTCCAAAAAGTTTTGTTCATGCAGTTTCTCCAATCCAAAATCGAAAATCGGCAATCTAAAATGTCATTTTATGACTTTGTCCGCCGCTGCCAGCACGTTGGACGAAATCGTCAGACCGATCTGCTTTGCCGTTTTGAGATTGATCACGAATCCACACTTCGTCGGCTGCTCTATAAGCAAATTAGCCCACTTGGCGCCGTTTGGAATTTTGTTCATATAGTAGACGGCCGTACCGTTTTGGCAGTCCTGCGTCAAGAACTAGAGCTCCTATGGAGAGTATTCCAATACATAAGCTCGTAGGCCTGGAGTAACCGGGCCGCGCGTCGGATCAGACGCGGATCTGTGCCACGATCAATCCCTTGCTGAATAACACTTAGGGCATTGGCTTCAAACGTGGCTGGAGGTGAGGCGAAGAGATCAAAAAAAGCGACCTCCTTATCGCCCAGCCCGAAACGCTCTTGCAAGATACGGCTTAGACGGCCACAGTTCTGACCCCAGGCAGGAAAATTGACCAGGTAGGCGGCAGCAATTTCGGCGTCGGAGGCGTAGAGCGCGAGCCAGGCCATGTAGCAGGTGTAGGCGTGAGCGCCGGGCAGTGGCTCGTGCTCGCGTAGTTGAGCTTCGCTTAGGCCCAAGGCATGAGCGAACGTCAGCAGCGCATCCCAAGCGGCTCTTTCACCCTGGAGGATGCCAAGGAAAAAATCACGGCTCGGCGAGCTACCGAAGCGGCTGACCAGATGAGCGGCGTTTCTGAGATCGCTTCCTATAATAGCGTACTGCTCGCCGGCGAAGAGTCGGAGCTTCTCCCGCCCAATCTTCCCTTCCTCCAGAGCCTGCACGTAGGGATGCCGAAGAAGCTGTTCGTTGACGGGCTGCAACCCCTGCCGGATCTCATCAACCAGAGCCTTAGCATCGATCATGGCAACCTCTCATTTGATCACCTTATCCGCCCGAAAAAGAACCGACTGCGGAATCGTCAGGCCGATCTGCTTGGCCGTCTTGAGATTAATGACCAGCTCAAACTTCGTTGGCTGCTCGACTGGCAGATCGGCTGGCTTGGCGCCTTTCAGGATCTTATCGACGTACGTAGCGGCGCGGTGAAAGTGCTCCGGCAAGTTCGGACCATAGCTCAGCAGTCCCCCAGCCTCCACAAATTCTCTGTACTGGGAAGCCGTTGGAAGCCGATTCTTTAGCGCCAAATCCAGGATGCGTGCTCGGTGTGGAAGCAGCAGTGCATCTTCCCACACGAGGAGCACGCCTGCGCGTTTCCCGGTTGCCACTTTAAACGCGTTTTGGAACTCGTCGGGACCCCGCACTTCCAGTGGCTGAAGCTGGATACCGAGCTGGGGGCTTGCGCGTTCCGTCTCTCTGAATACGCGTGTGGCGGTTGGATTGGCCGAATTCCATAGGAAGGCCACACGAGAAATGCCGGGAAGAGTCTCTTTAAGCAACTCGAGCCGTTTTTCACTAAGCTCCGCTGCAAGAGTGGTCAGCCCCGTGATATTACCGCCCGGCCGCGCGAGGCTGGCGACAAGGCCAGCGGGATTCGCAACGAACGTAAAGACGATGGGGATTGTCTTGGTCGCGTTCTTCGCAGCGTCGGCCGCCGCCGTATTTATCGTAAGGATAACGTCAACTTTGAGGCGGACAAACTCAGCGGCAAGATCGTGAAGCGGCTCGGGCTTGGCCTCAGCGAATCGGTACTCAAAGGTGATGTTTTGTC
>QHYM01000038.1 GCA_003223295.1 Acidobacteriota bacterium
GCCAGCGCTTGCTGGACGGTGAAACCACAGCCAAACGCGTCGGGGCTTCCCGCGCATTGGGGAGCCCGCAGGCCGACTCCCGTTGCGAACGAGGGGTTAGGACCTGAAGGCCGGAAGAAGTTGAAAAAGGCTGGAGTACCCACAAAGCCGACCGGCGCGCCGCCGCAATTCTGCCCCGTGTAGCCCCATCCCAAGGCACCGGGAGCGAGGGGTGTGCCTGTGGGTGTGGCAAACGCGATGCTCCCACCTCCCGGAACATTGAAGGCGCGAGTAACGCCTCCGCAGAGCGTGTTGACGGTACTGGGGGTGACTACGGTGATGGGGTTGCTCACAGAAAGGCCCGTTGCCGCTGCGTTGAAGGCATTCTGGGCTAGAAGCTTCGGATCGGTGGAGTTGATGTCGATCGGCCGGTTCAAGTGAAGGCCGCGCGTCCACTGATAAGCGAGACTGAATTTCCAGGAAGCGGCGATTTCGCGTTCGATCGTAAGATTCGCCTGGTGTGCGTAGGCGTAGACAAAGTTTTTCGAGAGGGGAAGTGTGAAGGGCAGAACCGGCAACGGGAATCCCGCCTGCAGATAAGCCTGGTTGGCAAAGAGCGAACCTGAGGCGAGTGGGTCGAAACGCTGCTGATCGGCCTTGTAGAACATACTAGGCAAGGCATTCAAGACGCCCTGAAAGATGGATGAGCCATTGAGGTTTGCGGGCGTATCCAGGTTGTTCCCGCATGCAGTAGTGACCAGTCCGCAAGCGGAGGGCGTACCTCCAGCGGATAACAATTGTACAGAGCGGCCGCCGTCGGCGGTCGCGGAGTCAAACGCGGTGGCCAGCAGAGGATGGTCGTAGAACATGCCGTAACCCGCGCGAATGACGGTCTTGCCATTTCCCGCAGGATCCCAGGCCAGGCCGAAGCGCGGCGCCACATTGTTATAATCGCGAGGAATGCCTTCGACAACGCCCAGCGCCTTTTCCGCTGCGGCATTCACCGAGGTTGCGGGTTTGAACAGCGGGCTGATCTCGACGTCATAACGCACCCCGTAATTTATTGTGAGATGCCGATTGATTCGCCAGCTGTCTTGCGCGAAGAAGCCCATCGGGGTGTTATCGAAGGGATTGTTGGAACTTCCGATTCCCTGGATATAGGTGGTCGGTATGCCCAGACCGTAAGATTGCAGTCCCGTGGTCCCAGGCAGGGCGACTTCCCCAGAGCTGCACGAGCCTTTGTGGCTGGCACCTGTTGCGGGGTCGACGCAGTCGAACAGGAACGTACCCGCCGAAAACCCGCCGAAATTCACGACGCCGCCGAAATCAAGTTGAAAAATTTGGGCTTTCTTGGAGCGCAGTTGGATGAGGTTGTAATCACCGCCGAATTTGAAGGTGTGGCTGCCGCGGACGAGGCTCACGATATCGGTGAATTCAAAGCGGCGCTCGATGCGGTCAACGGGGGAGTAAGGCTCCCGGCCGAAATAGGCGAAGCCCGGGATATTTACGCCAATCTGATCGCCGCCCGGGAGTTGCGAGAAGCCGAAATGTAGACCGCGGCGCGCGATCTGGTTGCGAAATTGATTGAAGGTTTTGTCGCTGACAATGGTGTCATGTTGAAAAGTGACGTTAAAGTCGCGCGACTGGTTGTAACCGGCGCGTGATCCAGAGTTCTGACCAAAAACCTGATTTTGCGAAGTCGACGGCAGACCGGTGACGAGGGAAGGTGAAACGCCCACGCGCACAAAGGAACTATGATGATCGTTCCAACGCTGATCAATACGTGCGGACCACAAGCTGGTCTTCTCCATCACCGGATAATTGCCGCGGATGGAGTTGAGGCCAACGAATGAAGCTGGAAGGGGCGCCACATAGACGCCGGCGGCCGAGCAGGTAGCCCCGTTGTTGACCGGTTGTCCTGCAGGGCAAGTGACGGGAATCGGGAATTGCGGGCCAGGCCCGGGATTAAGGACGCCTCCCGTCGCACCGGCAGCTACGGCGCCAAAATCCACTTTATTGAGCGCAACGTTGGAAGCGGAACCCATCAGGAAGGCATAGCCTCCAGCTTCCTTCTGGAGTGCCTGCGCGAGAGGAATGTTTCCACCGACGGCCGCGGCCTGAGCCGCTTGGAGCAAAGCACCCGTAGCGGTGGCCTGGCTCGGTGTCATTAAGAGACCCTGCAACTGGCACCCGCCGCAGTCAAAGGCTATCAGGCCGAAGGGGCCACCGCCTCCTGGTGCTTGACCGATGCTGGAGAATCCTGTTTCTTCGCGCTGCGTGTACTCATAAGAGAAAAAACCGAAGGTCTTGTCCTTCTTCAAGGGGCCGCCGAAAGTCAATCCGCTCTGCGTGCGTGTGTAGGCCTGTTTGACGGAGTCGAGGACGCCGGTGGTCGGATTGACTTCTCCAGAAAACGCGTTGCGCGCCTGAATGGCCTGGTTACGGAAATAGCCGAAAGCGTCGCCGTGAAATTCATTGCCTCCGCCCTTGGTCACAATGTTGACCACGCCGCCCGTGGCGCGCCCGTATTCCGCGTTGTAGTTGCTCAGGATGAGTTGAAATTCCTGCACGCCTTCCTGGGAAATCGTGGAGCGTATGCCGTTGATGGAGTTGTCCACGGCGTCCGCGCCGTCAACGCTGACCATGGTTCCGCGGGCGCGCGCGCCGCCGACGCTCAGTCCGCTGTTGGGCGCGGGACCGATTGTGGGCGAAACGTCGCGCGTGGTCTGCGAATTCGTAAGCGTAAAATTGATGTAGTTGCGGCCATTGATAGGCAAGTTGTCGATGCGGCGCTGCTCGACAGTGTCGGAGACCTCCGTCTTGGTTGTCTCGATGGAAGCGGTCTCCGTGGATACGGTAACAACTTGCACTTGGCCGCGCAGTTGTAGCTGCGCGTCGAGCGTCGCGGCTTCACCGACTGTCAACGCAACTCTGGCATTCTCGTACACCGAAAAATTGGCGCCCCCGTCTACCGTCATCTTGTACAGGCCCGGGGGGATGCCCACGAGGTTGTAACGGCCGCCGTCGTCCGTGACCGCTGTTCGCGTTGCGCCTGTGGCCGCGTTGGTCAGTGTGACCTTGGCACCCTTAACGGCGAGATTTTGCGGGTCGAGAACCGTACCGGAAAGTGTCGCGGTGTTGACCTGTGCCGAAACGGTCGTGGTTGCTCCAAGTACCAGCAAAGCGAGCAGAACTCCCGCGAAAATAGACCGCCAAGCGGTCGAAGCACACACATCTTGCCTGCGTTTCATGAGTCTTCCTCCTGTGGCACTTGAAAATCCGCTACCCCTAGCGGTGACGGGCTGGCCCGCCGCTTTACACCTGAAACAATTGAATATAGGGCTTTTACTGCAATGCAGCCCCGCTTTCAACTGAAAACTTTCCTGGACTTACCTTGGAGTTAAATTCCTCGGGGCGGTGTGCAGCATGACGCCGCCGGGGCTTGCTGGCAAGCAAGACGAGAGCTGCGGGGAGCTAAGGATGGGGAGAACTAAAGCTGAAGATGGCGCTGAACGAACTTGCGGAGTTTTTCGCGGTCTTCGTCGCGCATGTGCACGAATTCGATGCCGTTGCCGTCCTGGCCGATGTTGCGGACCACTGCAGTGAAATTGATCTTGCGAAGGCCGGTGCGCACTTCCAGCTTAATGGAATCGCCCACGGTGAGTTTTCGCGGAGATTCAAGATACGCGCCGCCCAGGCTAATGGTCTTTACGCGGGCGAGGCCGGCCGGGGCTCCTTCAATCTGTGCGCGCAGCGGAGACTCCAGAGGCACCCGCACATAGCGGCGCGGAATGAGGTAGCCGGAGCTGGATTGCGCCGGAGCGCCAAACGCAGCCGCAGCCTGTTTGAACGACGGGCGGTTTTCGATCAGGGCAAGCGCGTCCTCAGCCGCGGCTCGTAAACCCGCAGGCTCGGCATAGGCCAAGCCCTCGCGCTTTTCCACGAGCGTGCGAAGGAGTTCGGCGGCGTCCGAAGAGCGCATGCGGCCCAGCGCCTCGATGGCCTTGATGCGGACAAACTGGTCGCGCAAAACTTCGTGCTCCCCCGCCGCAATCTCCAAGAGCTGCGGGACAGCGGTGGTTTCCTGCGCCAACCCGATTTGATCGATCATCATCGGCACAACCAGGGGATGTGCGTCAGCAAGAATCGCGGAGAAGACGAAAGCGGCGCTTTGCGCCGAGGCGGAACTCGAGGGCCGCGAAAGCTCGCTCACCGCCAGGTCCTGAAGGTTCCATTCCCAGCTTCCGATGGCGCGCGCGAGTCCGCGCAGCAGACGCTCGGCATCGGCCGCAGCCAGAAGCTTGATCGCGGCGGTCACGCGCTGCCGGCGCGCTTCATACAATCTCGTCTCGAGCAAGTTGAGGACGGGAACGCCGATGGTGCGCAGGAGGCGGGCCATCGCTTGCAACATTTCTGCCCCGCGCGGCTCGGTCAGCAGCAGGGTCATGCGGTCCAGCAAACGTTCCGGATCGCGCTGGAGCAGACGGGGAAGGACAGGATCCAGCGGCCGATTGGCCAGCGAGGCGTCCACCAGCAGGAACCAGCGGTCTTGCGCAACCAGGCGCGTGCAAAGGGCGGTCATGTGATCGTGTTCTTTGTCGCGCGGCGCCCGTTCGAGCCCGGTGAGGATCACTTCGAATCCGGCATAGTCGCCGCGATTTACGGCAATGCGTCCCAAGGCTTCCACAAGTGCTGCCAGCAGTGCCGCGGTTTCCGGTGCAGATTCAGTCTGAAGAGCCTTCATCGCGCAGCGGCTGAACTCCTCCGGCAGCTGGTTGGGCCACAGGGACTCGAAAATGGGAACAAGCTCATTGAGCCCAGCGGCGACCGAACGCCTTGCGGAAGCGTCGGGAAACTCCAGGCGGCGCAAGTAATTCACTACGATATTCCGCGCTTCCCGCCGCGGAGCATCCGCTCCCGCATCGACGAGTTGTCCGAGCGTCTGCCGCAAGGCCGCCACGGAAACGCACCAGACGTCCGGGCCGCGCAAGACCGCCGACTTTTCCCGGGCGGGTAGCTCCAGCCAGAATCGGTCAATTAATTGGGCGCGGTGCGTGTCCGTTGCCCAAGTAACCGCCAGCGAGGAAAGATGCTGCGAGGCATGCGGACCGGTGTAGGCACCGGACTCCACCAGCACGTCAGCCAAACGGTGGAACGACGGCCGGACCGCGGGAGGAGTCAGTGAGCCGCTGGCAAACTCCGCGCTAAGGAATTCCAGAATAATGTTTTCGGAGAGCCGCAGCAGATAGGGAAGCGGCTGTTCGCCATCTCGCGGGGCGTATTGGCAGACGGAATGGAGCAACATCCGCACGCTTTCGCGGCTTGCCTCTTCCATCGACCCGTGGATTGCGCGTGCTGCCTCCTCTGCGGAGAGGCCACGGGCGCCCTCAAGGGGCGGCGTCAGCCGCGCCAGCAGGCGCAGCGTCGCCATCAGATCATCAAAGTCCGGGGCCTTGATCGGCGAATCACCAGTGTCACGTTGGGAATGGCCACCGTAGGCGACGAGGGCCCCAATGAGGCTCGCTAGGACCGTGTCCACTTTGCGCTCGGTTTGGGTATTGACCGAAATTCCTTCCACACGGTTCTCCAAGAGGCGGGCGGGCCACCACGCATTGCCGGCATCGCTTCCCGGCTCCTCCGATTTTAGCAATGACTCCCTCATGAGTCGCGCGAGAGTGTCCAGTTCGCCTACATGGAATTTCCTTAAAAAGACCAAAGAGCAGACGCCTACGCGTTGCAAGTCCGCAGCCAGCAACTGCATCTCTCCGCGCGCGTCCGGCAGGTGGCCGTCGCCGATTTTCGGGACCACAATTCCGCCGCGCTCGATTCGAATCTCCAGTCCCTCAAGAGTCTCCGTGATTTGCCGCAAAGAATCGTAAGCGCTGTCCAGACTATCGAGGCGGCAAGGGTGGTTTTTTTCGTAGAGGCGTTCCGACCGCAGGAGGTGATGAAAGTTTCGAAGCGCGCGATGAACTTCTATGGATCTGTGATCGGCACTCCTGGAAGCGGTCGTCGAGATGGTGGTTACGACGCCGCGCCCGGCAGCTTTGGGAGAGGCAGCCGGCTTGGACCGGCCTCCGCGCTCACCGTCACTGGTTGGCAATGTGGCCCGTAAGGCCAAAGAAGTCTCCAAGAGTGCTCGTCAAGCTGGCTTCATTTCGTTCACCGGGACTGAAAGACAATTCAGCCCACACACGAAGCCAGACAGAACCTACTCAATACACAAAGCAACTGTCCCTCCCGAAAACACAGTGGCTAAGTATTTTAGATTCAATGGACAAGCATTATGGTTCTAGAACCAATGGTTGGCCCATGTAACAATTTGTTACGCTTTCGGTAGGGGTTTGGCAAACTTCGTGGTAGAAAGTCTGCCGAGTCCGAAAGAAGCGGTGGGAGGTTACTTCTGCTGCAAGGTTAGGTTGACTGGAACGGTGCCGCCTTCACTCGCTTGGACCGTGCGCCTTGCGGCTTGGTACCCATCGAGCTTGAGCGTAATCGTGTGTAACCCCGAAGGTATTTGAACGCGCGAGGGGGTGAACTGCCCGGTGGAGTTTCCGTCCACCATGATTTCCGCGCCCTTCGGATTGCTGCTCACTTGTGCCCAGGCTACGCGGGCGGCCGACCTTTCCGTCAGCTCTACATTCAGTGGCGTCTGGATATCCTTCACTTGAATGTTTCCAGAGTAGGGCTCGTACCCTTGGAGCCGCAACACCAGGTTGTACTGCCCCGGTGCAAGTGGGAGGACGACAGGAGTTTGGCCTGACTGCTTGGCCCCATTGATGAACACGTCAGCTCCAGGCGGCTGGGTGCTGATGAAAATGCCCTTGGCGAGCGATTCGAGCTTGATCTTCTGATCTTGCGCCTCGCCACCCTTGATTTGCAGCGCTGTCTGGACGGGTTGATAGCCGTCTTTTTGAATTTCCAGGCTGTAACGCTCCGGCCTGAGGTTGTTGAAGCTGCAGGGCGTTTCGCATTTGCTCAAAACGTGGCCGGCCGGTCCGTGGAGGATAGCCGTCGCGCCGATGACGTCGGTGACCACATGAATCGCTCCACGGCCTGCCGACGGAACCGGATGAGTGCCCTCATCGGAGCCGCCCGCGGCACTCACCACAGTATCGTCGTACTCGATATGATCGATGACGTGCACGCTTGCTGGCGCGTTGCGCAAGAATTTCAAGAGTTCGCCATGCTCGGACGGACGGAGCTTGCCGACGAGAGTCAGAGTGTTGCCCGTTCCTTGTACTTTCGCACGGCCCGCAAATCCTTTCTCAGAGATGGCTGCTTCGATGTGGCCCTTATACTCTGCCGCTTTGGGGGTCAGGAAATTCTCGGCCCTCCTTGGCGCTGTTTTCCCGGAGGAGGGGTCTACGGATTTCGATGCAGTCGTTGTGTCCGCCGCACCAGTCCCAGGCTCGTTTGAAGGATCGTTTTCGCCGGAGTTTGCCCCGGAATTATCGGAAGCATTTTCTGATGTCGGGCCTGCGGGATTGGATGACTGGCGGTCTTTAACCTGTGCGCTGTGCAACGCACGTGCAGCTTCGAAAACAGGCTTGATCTTGTTCGCGCCGTATATGATAACGCCGACGAGCAGCAAGGCCGCGAAAATTGTGCCAATAATGCTCTTCTTTTTTGGCGGCTCGACGGGAGGCACAATTGTCCCGGTGCGGTGCACGATGGGAGTTTGTCCCGGCGAAGCGGCGCGCCCACTGAGAAAGCGAGCGGTTGCGACAACCGTTGGGTCATCTTCTGAGAGTCCACGCCCCGCGAGTCCGTGGCCGCCCGCATTGCCGGACACCACGGTTGCCGCAGGCGAGCCGCCGCCCATGACCATGGTCGAATTGGGATTACCAGCAAGGCCCTGCGCGCGGTAATTGCGCAAGTCTTCCAGCATCTCTCGGCAGCTCTGATACCGTTGCTCGGGTTCTTTCGCCAGCGCTTTCATCAACACGGAGCTAATTCCCGGATGAATCGAGGGATCGATTTGGCGCGGCGGAACGGGATCCTCGTTGACAATTTTGTAGATGACGGTGGTGATGTTCTGGCCGGGAAACGGTTTTTCGCCGGTCACCATTTCGTAGAGCATTACACCCAGGGAAAAAATGTCGCTGCGGCCGTCCACGGCGCGCCCCTTTACCTGCTCTGGAGACATGTAACTGGGTGTGCCCATCACGTGCGAGGTTTGCTGTGTGCTGCCGAACTGAAGAATCTTGGCGGTGCCGAAGTCAGTGATTTTGACGGTGTCGTCGGCAGTCAACATCAAGTTGGCGGGTTTGATGTCGCGGTGAACGACATTGCGTTCATGAGCGAATTGCAATGCGCTGCAGGTCTGATCGAGGATGCGCAGAGTGCGGGGCAGCGGGAAAGAATGCCCGCCATCCAGAAGGGCCTGAAGGCTCTTGCCTTCCACCAACTCCATGGTGATGTAATACAGGCCGTCTTCCTCGCCGGCGTCAAAAACGACCACGATGTTGGGGTGCGTGAGCAGGCCGGCGGCGCGCGCTTCCGTTTGGAACCTTGCCAATAGTTCAGGTCGCTTTAGTCCCGTGCCTTCTTCGCTCAGGCGGATGGTTTTTACCGCAACGGTGCGCCCGATCACCGGGTCGACGGCCTTGTAGACAATACCCATGGCGCCGCGGCCCAGTTCGCCGACGATCTCGTATCTTCCGGCTTTTGTTACCGTTTCCATCTTCAAGCAAGCGCCCGTTTCGACGGGCGGCTTCGCAAAAATCCCTCAATTCACCCGGGCAAACTACACCGCGTCAGGAGGGCGCAGGGCCTGAACTGCTGAACCTTAGTATTTTCTTAACTGACGTTCTTTCGCGGACATGTCCGCCGACACCCGGGCGCCCTACTTTGCACAGTACCTACCGGAATTTCCATCGGTCAACGCTACTGGGGTACCAGTGTTTCGCACTCGATACTTGGCTGGTTGGTCTGCCCGGAATGAATAGCGGGAACACTGCCGCCCGCTCTCGGATTTGAAGCTTTCTTCATGCTCCTCTGATGTGCCGCATCCAATGTAGAGTCTTGGTGCGCCCATGCGCCAGAGGATTCTTTTATGAAATATGACGCCATCGTTGTCGGCTCCGGCCAGGCCGGTAACCCACTCGCGTTTCGCCTTGCAGATTTGGGATGGTCAGTCGCGCTGATCGAAGAAAAGAACCTGGGAGGAACGTGCATCAACGTCGGCTGTACGCCGACGAAAACCATGGTGCATCGCGCGCAAGTGGCCCACTATGCGCGGAGTGCATCACGCTGGGGCGTCAATGCCACTGCCGTCAGCGTGGATCTGGCGAAAATCGTTGCTCAAAAAGACGAAGTTGTGCTGAGCTTTCGCGGCGGCCAGCAAAGGCGGGTGGACGAGCGCAAAAATCTTCGCCTTTATCGAAGCCGGACGCGATTTACGGCACCGCATCAGCTTCAAGTTGGCGACGAGATCATCGAGAGTGAGAAGATTTTCATTAACACGGGCGGCCGCCCGAGTATTCCAGCGATTCCGGGCTTGCGCGAGGTGCCCTTCCTCACCAACGAATCCATCATGCAGCTCACCAAGGTTCCCGAGCACCTGCTCGTTCTCGGCGGTGGGTACATCGGCCTGGAGTTTGGACAAATGTTTCGCCGCTACGGCAGTCGCGTAACCGTCATTCATCAAGGACCGCAGATTGTGCCCCGCGAAGACCCGGAAATCGCTGCGGAATTGCAAAAGGCGCTGGAGGAGGAAGGCTTGGAGTTTCTTTTGAAGGTGCGCACCGAAACAGTACGCGGGAAAGCCGGCGCCATCACTCTCTCTTGCAGACTCCCGGAGGGCGCTTCAGAGGTTGGCGGTTCGCATCTGCTTGTCGCCACCGGTCGCATTCCAAATACAGATGATTTGGGTCTCGAGAAGGCGAGCATTGCCACGAATAAAGACGGTTCAATCGAGGTCAACGCCCGCTTGGAAACGAGCGTTCCGGGAATCTGGGCGTTGGGCGATTGCAAGGGTGGCCCGGCCTTCACGCATATTTCTTACAACGATTTTCAAATCGTCTACGGCAACCTTGTGGAAGGGAAGAACCTCAGCACGGAAAACCGGCTTGTGCCGTACTGCGTCTTCACCGATCCACAACTCGGCGGTGTGGGCATGACGGAGAAAGAAGCTCGCGCGAAGGGCTACAAACTCAAGATTGGAAGATGTCCGATGACCTACGTTGCACGCGCCATCGAGCGCGGAGAAACCGCCGGGCTCATGAAAATTGTAGTTGATGCTTCGAACGACCGCATTTTGGGCGCATCCATTCTGGCCTCTGAGGGGGGCGAGTTGGTCCAGATTCTCGGCGCGGTGATGCTGGCGAAGCAGCCTTACACTTTTCTG
Source organism: Acidobacteriota bacterium (assembly GCA_003223295.1). Taxonomy (GTDB): domain Bacteria; phylum Acidobacteriota; class Terriglobia; order Acidiferrales; family UBA7541; genus Acidiferrum. The sequence continues at coordinate 10,331 of QHYM01000038.1, forward strand.
AAGGGCACGGTGTACATCCATCCGACGCTCGCCGAGGGTTTTTTCTCGCTAATGGAAGACGTCAAGCCGGTCAACTGAGCCGCGCTTTGTCATCTCATGGGCCGCGGCGCGGGGGGCCGAGGTCCACTGGGAGTAGAGTCAGGGCGCAAGCCCGGCGCAACCTTCGCGATGCGCAAACTCCGGAAGATTGTTGGCCAATACTCCTTGACAATATTGGTGCCGGCCGTGAACCCGAGCCGCACTCCGTAGCGGCGAAAAGTCCGCCCAGAAGTCTGTTCCTGCACCGGGAGATAGCTATTCGCCAGGCTTTCTGCAAAGAGCGGCGCCAACATTCCGGGCCAATTGACGCCTTCGGTTCCCGCATCGGTGCGAGTGACAACCAGGCGGCTGACGCCATAGCCGATGCGATGCCAGGGACCGCCGCGCAAGCTCACAAAGTAGCGCGGGTCCCGGCGGAACAACGACGAGAATAGAAACGTGCCGAAAAACTCGGTCGAGGCGCCCGTCGCCATAGAAGATCCAAGACGCTTTCCATATCCGTTCATTCCTTGGCCATAGCCGGGCAGGGAATCATGCGCCTGGCCGATGCTGGCGCCAAGACCCGTGGCAAGAAGACGCGAGGGCGCGATACTTTTGTCCACAAAGAGTTCCAACTTTTGCTTGCTGTTGAGTGGGCCCGGGCTTGCCGCCAAGTCTGGAAAGAAAATCGAGCGCTGGCCCAGAATCTGAAACGTGGTTTGAAAGGCGTTGTCGTGTTTGTGAGGGGCCGGCTCCTGCTTGGGGGCAGGAGCTTCGGGAAGATCCTCCGGTTTCGGCTCTTGCTGCGCAGCCACGGCTTCGGCAACAAGAAACAGAATCGTGCCGAGTCGCAGAGCCCAGGAGCCGTAATGCATTTACCAATCGTAGCACGGGCGCGACGAGGCGCTCCCGTGAAGACGTGAAACCGGCACTAGCCATGAGCGAGCGTAAAGGCGGTGCGCCCTATTTTGCCGTCGTGGCCGGCTTCAGGGTCGCAAGAGCTTTCTTCGAGATCTTGGCGACGACGCCGACGTTGCGGTCCGCCACTTCCGAAACGCTGTACTGAATCGACGTGCCAAGGACCGCGGCCACGTCCGAACTGGAAAGTTTGTAGTCGTTCTGCAGCCAGGTGGCGAGCTCGGAAGTCGCGCGGCTGAAGGCGCTATCGAGCGACCCGGACAGCGCGATGGCCATCAGGAAGTCCGCATTTTCGGCGCGCGGCGTGTCGATGCTCTTTTTCTGCAGCACCTCCACGCTGAAGTCAATGTCCATGGACGTTTCGAGCGCGTTTCCGTTGAGTTCGCCGTCACCTTGCAATGCGTGGCCGTCGCCGACGTACAACAACGCCCCCGGTTGAGACACCCCGAGATAGAGAGTGGTCCGTTCGGCAATTTGGTTGAAGTCCATGTTTCCGCCGAAATAGCCGGAGTCCCCGGAACCCATGGCCGCATTACCGAAACCGGGTGCGACTCCGACGCAGCCCAACATGGGATGCACGGGCACAGCAAAGTCCTTCATTGCCTCTGAAGGCTTCTCCAAGGTGGCCATGCCCTTCTCCAGATCCAGATGCCAGCGTGTGTCCGACCAGTCCTGCTTGTTCTTCGCTGCGTAATCAGTGGTCATCGCGCGGTCGACAAGTCCCTTATCGCTTAGGGCCCAATCGCGATTGAGATTCAATTTTTTGATGGTGATGGCAAGCACGTCGCCCGGCATGGCGGTCTCGACATAAAACGGGCCGGTCAAGGGATTTCCGCCCAACACGCGGGTTACTCCTTTTTCGTCTGTGCCGCCGGCATCCACACTCGTGGTATGCACCGTGTCTCCGGGCCAAATGTGTAACACCGGGTCGGTAGCGCTGGAAAAAGCGCGATAAAACGTCTTCGGCACGAACTCAACGCGATGCGGTCCGCCCGAGGGGCGCGCGGGAATGCGTTTGGCGGACCATGTTCCCGTGGTCCGGTCGCCATTCGTTCCAATGGATGTGTATTCTCCGGCCAGAGCACCTCCGGTGATGCGTCCCTTGTACTCGCTCTGGTCGCCTCCAGATTCCTTGAAACTGAACAGTATTTCCTGTCCCTTTAGCGATCCTTTCAGCGCCGCCCCTTCGTCGCGAAAAAGCGTTCCGCTGAGCTCGCTTTTTTCCAGCTTCAGGGTCAGCCGCTCACTGAGGCTTTCTCCATACACATTGGTTATCAGAATCCAGTCGCCGCTCGGATTGCTTTCCGTCCGCTCGTTTGCGCCTTGCGCGGAAAGCGATGAATTCAGGAACAGGCTGCAAAGAACAGCAAGAAAAAAACGAAAACACTTCATAGTGTTCCTCCTCAGTGTAGAGTCCGATGGCGCAATGGATTGCCCATGATAGGCCATCGGGGCAGATTCGGGGTCAAAGATTCAATCCGGTTGATGAGGCAGCGGAGCCTACAGCGCGAAACATGGAGAGCTTGAAGGATCAGGTTGCCGTGGTGACGGGAGCGAGCAGCGGCATCGGCAAAGCCATTGCTCTTGCGCTTGCCGGGCAAGGCGCGGAACTCTATCTCGCTGCGCGTCGTAAAGAAGCGCTCGAAGGAGCGGCGAAAGAGGCACAGGCGCTCGGTTCACGCGCCCACTCCTGCTCGCTGGATCTCACTAGCGATAAGAACATTTATGTTCTTGGCGAAAGGGTGCAACGCGAAGCTGGCCGATTGAACATCCTGGTCCTTTGCGGTGGCGCCCTCGCCCATGACCCTCACGAAAAAGCACCGCTGACAGATTGGATCTGATGTTTCGCTTCAACGTTCGCGGTCATTATTCTCTGATTGCCGCTTTTGCGAAAGTCGCCGGGGCAGATCGTTTTTGTTAATTCTTCCGCCGGGCTGCCCTCTCCCGCGAACGCCGGGCAGTTCTCTCGCGACGCAAAACGCTTTTCGCTCTACCGCCGACAGTTTGCGCGATGAGGTCAACGCCGACGGCATCCGTGTTGTGAGCATTTTCCCCGGCCGCACCGCCACGCCTCGCATGGAAAAGCTCTTCGCCAAGGAAGGCCGCGCCCCCAAACCGGAACTGCTGCGGCAACCCGAAGACGTGGCGGAAATGGTGACGCACTCCCTGCGCCTGCCGCGCACGGCGGAAGTCACCGACATCAACATCCGCCCAATGCAGAAGTCGTACTAACCTCCAATACATTCGAATGGAAAAACAGAGAGGCAGAGGTATCTCTGCCCGAATTCCTTCATTTTCAGCTTAAAACTTAGGACTGAAAACTGATTATTCGAAGATGGTGGGCCCTAGGTGACGATCTTAGTAACTTTTGAACCCCAGAGCGGCCAGCCGGGTCTTACGTCTGGAATCATGGCCGGGACGGACGGGGACGGCCGCGTGCGCAAGTCGCTGACGCCTAGGGCGACCAGGTCGGACTACTAAAACAGCGATCGGTGGGCAACGCGTCTGAGCCCTTGTCGACTTGTGGCTCGGAGCGCGGGTGGCCATCGGAGCATCGGAGCGTCGGAGCGTCGCAGCTTGACGACATGCGAATTTAGTATTACATTTGTAAAGAAGTAATGGGAGCTATCATGGAATCTGCGATCACCGTGAAAGGACAAGCGACCATCCCCAGGGCCGTCCGCAAGCATCTGGGGTTGAAACCTGGAGACCGGGTCAAGTTC
>QHYM01000348.1 GCA_003223295.1 Acidobacteriota bacterium
CATCAAGCACACCTAGCACCTTTCACTTCGCAAATTCGTTGCTTCGCGCTAGCCATCCGCGCCCACAGGGCTCTTGTCTGCCCAGTTCTCGGATCGGCGATGATACGCCCGAAGGGTAGGAGTCACTACCAAAAGTGGCTACGAGACCCCCTGTACGATAGGTCAGGTTCCCCACAGGCGGTACAGGGAAAACTAGGCGAAAATCATGGCGAAAGTGTATACTCACGTAAGAGATGTTGTCTCAGCGTCTTACATAGAAAAAGCGCCGAAAGGGCCGGTACTAGGAGACTCGTTTGGGGCCTAAAATGTGACTTCTGTACCATCGATTTCTATGCTACCCAAGGTGTCTAATGGTGCAGGTATTGAGGACATGCCCGTTAGGGCAGGTTGTAACATCCAATGTAAGCGACATGAGCAGCTTCGAGGAGACCGGGGTGGGTACATTCGATGAGCTCGGGTGCGAATCAGGAAAAAATGAAGAACAGGGATAAAAGCCGGAAGTGGATGTGGTGGCTGCTGGGTAGCATCGCTGCGCTGCAAATGTACTTCGTGCGCGAACTGCTGGCGGCATTTGCGCTTTTTGCAATGGGGTTTCTAGCGCTTGCCTCAATTGTTGTCAGCCTGTACACGCTGCACAGAGTTTGGGCAGTAACGGTGGATCGTGTTGCAGACAGCCGTCACCCCGTGATGGTGGCCGTACGGCATGGGATCTACAGCGTCGAAGAGATGGCGCGCCGGCCGTTCCGCCGGCCGGGTCCGGCGCAGCCAGCGAGCTGAGAAATCGAGTTTCGAGTTCCAGCCAGAGCACACACGCAGAACTGTTATTCTTGCCTCCTTCAGGAGTAACCAGCGTTCTGCAATCAGGGAAAGAGAAAAGGCCAGCCGCCTTGAGAAAGCGGCTGGCTCTTTTTTTGGATGGAATCCTCACTGCCTAATGCGTGAAGGGATCGCTATCGGGAGCGGGGAGGATCTCCGGACCCTCGGGACTCGCCGCGTCGCCGCCATTCTCGTGGACTTCATGCAGCGATTTTCCATTGTCTTTGGTGAGACCCTCCAGAGTTGATTTCGAGTGTTCGTCCACGGCGCTAACGGCCGCAACGAGGCAGGAGTAGAGAAACGCCTTCATGCCCTTGCGGAATTGCTCGGTGGAGCGTTCGGCGGAACGGGCAACTTCGGCTTCAAGGGCCTGGCGGCGCGCCTCGCAAGCCGCGCGGTTCTCCGCATCGAGCGAGGAGAGCGCCGATGCAGCGCGGTCCTTCGTTTCGCTGAGAATGGTATTCATTTGCGATTCGGCCTGCCGCTCGAGCGCCGCAAGGGTGGAGTTAACGGCGCCCTGCACCAAGGCTTGCACTTCGGCCGAGCGCGCGTCCAGTTTCAGCAGCGCCTCCTGCATGACGGACTGCGTGCTCTCCCGGAGCCGCTCATAGCGCCGGTCCACAGTCCGGGCGGCTGCCCCATCGAATTCTGAGGCCGCGCGCGCAACCGCTTCGTTGAGCCGCGCGTGAACCTGGGGTTCCACTTCACTGCTCATTTTTCCAAGAAACTCCTGGCAGCGGTCCAGTTCGCGTTTCAATTCCGCAGCCTGGTTTGCCAGCTTCTGGGTCAACTCTTCGGCGTGGCTGCGGTATTTGTCCATCTCTTCTTTCCACTGCGAGGCGATGACCGCGGCGATCTCGTCTCTTGTGGCCAAGCCGGTCGTGGCGGCTTGCACGCGTGTGGGGAAAAGCTCTTGAACTTCGCGAATGCTGGACTGCCGGATATCGTCAATGGCAGCCACGGCGTTGCGCACGGCTTCGTCCAATTGTTTTGCGACGGCGGTTTGCACGGCTTTCTCAGCGGCCTGTTGCAGCTTTCCTTGAATCGCGTTGATGAGCCCATCCGGAGTGACGACGATGCGTTGCGTTTTGGGTGCTTCGGCAAACACGGGAGCTGGAGGCTTCGACGCAACGAGCGAGGGAGAAGGAAAAGTGGCAACTTCGGCCAGCTTGTGTTCGAGTGTTGACGGCGGTTCTTCTGTCTCCGCTGGTTCAGTGGCGATCGCCGGGGCGGGGGCCTCCGGTTCCGCGGCAGAGAACTGTGGCAGCGAGGTTGTGGTTTCTCCGAAACCCAGCCAGTCCTGCGGCGGCGCGGAAATGCCCCAGACATTCGCGGGAACTTCCAGTTCCACGCCCACCTGCTGCAATTCACGCGTGCTTTGCGACGCATGAACGGAGCGTACTCTGGCCCGAACCGCCGGCGGCTTGGGCTCCACATTCAGGCCGACGACTTGCAGTGTGACCCAGGTCCCCACGCCATAATCGTGCCGCGAAGGGTAACGGCAGCCATGCAGGTTGATGCTGGTGGAAACGGTTCTCTCCACGAACGGTTCGCCTATGCGGTTTTGCCCGAAGACAATCATCGGAACGGAGCGGTCAATGCGCGTGCTGCGGCGCGATTCTTCTCTGACTAAACTATCAGGGGTTTTCGCAACCGAGGATTGGCTCACGGCTTCACCCTGCAAATGCCGTCAAGATTTCTCATGGCAATCAGAGCGGCTTGTTTCACCGGGAGATCGGGCGCTCCCTTGACGGCTAACGCGCTGATACTAGCCGAACACCGCTTCGTTGTCGAATCCTTCCCGAGTTTCTGGTCCGAGTCACGGCTGCGTCGAATCGCACTGTGGCCAAGACACTTTTGGGAGGCGACGAATGGGAGAGTCTTTGATAGGCTTGCGGGTCCGAAGGAGGAAGTTTCCATGCGCCGCTTTTTTGTTTTCGTTTTGTCGAGCCTGCTGATTCCGGTTTTCATCACTGCACAGACGCCGCAGCGGGTTGCCATCCGCGCCGGCAGACTGATCGATGGGAAGAGCGACAAGCCCGTGGAGAACCCGCTCATTTTGATTGAAGGGGACAAGGTTGTATCGGTTACGCCGGGCGGGAGCGCTCCCGCGGGCGCGGAAGTGATTGATCTTTCGAAAGCGACGGTGCTGCCGGGATTCATGGACGTGCACACGCACGTCCTGCTGCAGGGCGACGTCACCGCGGAAGAGTATGACGAGCAATTACTAAAGCAATCGATTCCCTACCGCGCCATTCTCGCCGCCCGCAACGCCCAAATTGCGCTGTCCCACGGATTCACGGCGATGCGCGATCTGGAAACAGAAGGCGCCATGTACGCGGACGTGGACATCAAGACGGCTATCGCCAAAGGCGAAGTGCCCGGCCCGCGCATGCAAGTGTCCACGCGCGCGATGACGCCTACGGGAATGTATCCGCTACTGGGCTACTCGTGGGAGCTGAAAGTGCCCACGGGCGTGCAATATGTCGACGGTGTGGACGGGGCGCGCAAGGCCGTGCGCGAGCAGGCAATGTATGGCGCGGATTGGATCAAGTATTACTCGGACCGCCGCTACCATTTTGAGCCCGACGGCGTGCTCCACAGCATGGTGAACTTCACGGATGAGGAAGCGAAGGCG
>QHYM01000349.1:0-986 GCA_003223295.1 Acidobacteriota bacterium
GTAGCCGCTTACTTCGTAAGCCATCAGGAGGCCGGAGGATGGAGCGCGCTGACCGGCTGCACGCAAACCGTATTCCGGCTCAAGAAGCACGGCGCTGGCGTGCGGAGAAAGCGCGCGCACGACGATGGATTTGAATTCTTCGAGTTGTTCGCGTGGAACGGCCGCTTTCTCGATTTTGAGTTCAGCCGAGAACAAGGTTCGCAGCGCGTCGCGCTGGTCGATGGCAAGAGCACCAATGACTCCGCGGGAATCCGAAACGGATTCGAGCCCCTTGCGCTTGCCCGTCGAAAGCTTCACTCCGATCCTCCGGTCGAGAGCTGCGTGCAACCCACAAGCTGTCGGTTGCGAAAAAAGGGGCGAACTGGCGTCCGCCCCTTTGGTCATTCTAATTGTTTGCGTTTCCGCGGACTAGAAGGTAATCCGGAGACGCAGCCGCACGGTGCGACGATTATCGATGCCCTCCTGGGTGAAGCTGCCAATCAAGCGGCCGAAATCGTCATTGGGCGTGATGTCCGCAGGGTCCAGAGGCAGTAGCTTTCCAGTGGTTTGATCGACCCTGAGAAGGAAACTGCCAAGCCAAGCGAACGTGCCGCCACCCCCACCAGCATCGGCATTCGGGGAAAGCAACGGATGATTGAATATGTTGTCGACGTCGGCGCCTAGTTGGGCGATTACTCGGTCGCTGAAGTGGAAGTCCTTGTGAAGGCCGAGATTCACGCCCCAGGTTCCGGGCCCCCATAGCATGTTCCGTTTGGCAACCCCCGCCTGGGTGAAAATGTCGGGGCCTACCGACGGCAGCCCGAAGGCCGCGGGATTCCAGATTCGATCACCGCTTTTTTGATTGAAGTTATTGCTGATGACGACGGGGCGGAAGGATGGCTCGACATTGAAGTCGCCGACAGCGTCCAGTGACGTGATGCCGATGTTTCCGGGCTCTAATGATCCACAATCGTCACAGGTCCAGAAGGGAGTAAAACCCGGTCCGG
>QHYM01000349.1:1014-4626 GCA_003223295.1 Acidobacteriota bacterium
ACTGCCGGCCCTTTCCCACCGGCAAATCATAGACACCATAGGCTACGAAGCGATGGCGGGAAACATAGCCGTCGATTCCGTAATCGCTGTCGGGTTGAAATTGATTATACGTAATTCCGCCAAGACTGGAATTGCCAGTGTCCAAGGCCGTCGATTTCTGGTCCAAATAGGTATACGAGAGATCGAACAACAACCCGTGAGAAAAACGATGGGTGAGCTGCGTTTGGAATGCGTTGGATTGCGCATGGCCGTAATTTCCGTAACTCAGGACGAAGTCTCCCAGCGCCGGGAACCGGTAACGCAGGGCGTCTTCGTTCGTAATCCCGCAGTCTCCATTATTGACAGGATCACAGATGCCTGCGGGCTCGCCAGAGTCATCCACAACGTTTGTGCCAAAAGGCACGTCGCTGGGCGTGAGTTCATTCAAGTCCTTGCCAGCGATCAGCCCATGCATCGTTGAGCCTAGATAAGAGAAGCGAACGGCGTTTCCCCAACCGATCTCACGCTCAAAAGTGGCGTTGTACTGATGAATCCGCGGTTGGCGCAGACCAAAAGGCACGACATTGACTGCAGGCGTGCCGCCCACGCCAGAAGTGATGGTTCCGCCCGTAAGAGGGCTAATGCCATGGGTGGTGGCATCGGGCCACCCGTCGAGCAATGGCGGAATGGGATTGCCGCTGCTGTCCACGGGGACTCTCTTTGAAATAGCTTGATTGAAAGGGTTGGTTGCGATGGGATCGCGAATCCCCTGGGCCGCCGATGTCGGATAGTAGATTCCATATCCACCCCTGATGACCGACTTAGTACCGAGCCGGTAGGCAACCCCGATTCGCGGGGAGAAGTCAGTCTTGTCCATGCGGACCACGCCTCTCCCGACCCCTAAGCCTGAGTCTTTGGCCAGGACATAACCAAAATTGATGATGCGGGTATCCAGATACTTGAGGGTCTTGGTTGAGGGGATGACGAATCTCCCCGACTGGCCTGTCGCCGGATTCACGAAATCCGGATCGAAGTTGGCGATCAAGTCGTTCTTGTCAACGAACGGAGTGATGAGTTCATAGCGCAAACCAAGATTCAAAGTCAGCCTTGATGTGACTTTCCAGGTGTCTTGGAAGAAATAGCCGTGTTCCCAGTTGTGCACATCCATCGCTGGGCGGGGTTGCAGCACGTAAGTAACCGTGGTTGGAGGAAGGCCCAGCAAGAATTTAGTGAAGGCATTAGTTCCTCCGCCGGTATAGGTCATCGAGCCGCGAGGGTTGCCGCGATTCAAGGCAAATCCATCCACCGCGGCATTCCGGACCACGTCGCCACCCATCCGAAATGCGTGTTTGCCAACGATCCATGTCAGGGTGTCTCCGAAAGTGATCAAATTCTGATCCAGCGGACGGAACGTATTGCGTCCGCCATTGGTGAAGTTCGCAAAAGTCCCGCCTCCCGTGAAAAGGATAGCCGGGTGACCAAAGGTGGAAAGCGCGAATGGTCCAACGACCGAGCCATAGGCATCGATATCACTTTGATCGAAGCCAATGCCGGAGAGAAAACCTTTCAGGGTCGTATTGCTATGCCGCAAAAGGCCTTGCCGGTTAAAGCCACCGCGCACCTCGTTGATTTTGTTTGATTGGAGCTCATGTGCATAGGACAAGGAAACCGTGTGGTTTTTGCGATCATTTTGTGTCAGCCCAAGCCCAGTAAAGGGGCTGACTACGGCGCTCGTGGCGTTAACTTGCGCAGACACGTTGTACACGCCGTAGAGATGATTCCGGTCGGAAAAATCATGGTCCAGCCTCAAAGTGCCGATGTCCTGGGTGGAGTTGCCTGACAGGAGCGTGTGGTAGCCTCCAGGAATTCTCCCATTAGCGGGATTGATCGGCGCACTCAGCCCAATGTTGGGAAAATAGGTGCTGATAAGTGCCTGTACGGAGGGGTTTAGAAGTCTTGAGGGGATCCTTATGAATTTGCGCCCGCCCGTTCCTGTTCCGTCGTCGATCGTATCGTCAGTAATTTCCTGAGCCGTAAGAGTGACGGCACTCGGCACCGCAGGTTTTGCCGAATCGTTCAGCGCGGAAAAATCCCCGGTGTACAGTGAGGGATGGGGGATAGTGTTGGAAGCAATCTTGGTTGGAGCAACTGCATAGTTGCGTTCATAGGCGGCAAAAAACCAGGTCTTTTTGAGCAGCGGGATTGGACCACCTACCGACCCCCCCATGTCATTAAAATTGAAGTATGGAGTGGGATACTTGGATTGAAAACTGTTGGGGGAAAAACCAGCCGCTGCGTTTTTGTCATCAAGCGTCCAGGCGGCCAAGGCAGAGTTCTTGTTGTTGTAGAACGCTGATCCGTGATAGTCCGCGCCGCCGCGTTTTGTAGTGACTCGAATGTTAGCAACACCCGCATATTCTGCGCTGAAATCGGATGTCAGCAGATTGACCTCGCCGACAGCTTCCAGGGAAGGCTGGCTCGCCGTGGGCTCGCCAAAAATCCCGCCGTTGGAGCGTTGCCCATCAAGAGAAAAACTCGCCCCATAGCTCTGGGCGCCTATGAATTTGAATTCGCCGTCGGCTGAGCCCTGAGTTACGTTGGGATTCAAATAAAGGAAGGTATAGACATTCCGGCTGTCCCGTGGAAGATCAACCACCGCCAGATTGTTCAATGTCTGGCTAATCGTCTGATCCTCCGTGTTCATGGCCGGGGCCTCCATGGATACCGTCACGATCTCCTGAGTTGCAGAAACGGCTAGCACGGCGTCAGCACTCACGGTGTCGCTGCCGTTGAGGACAATCCCGGTGATATCCTTCTTACTCATCCCGGCTGAGGTGATAACAACATGATAGGTACCGGGCTTTAGACCGAACATTTCGTAGTGGCCCTGGGAATTGGATTGCGTTTGCCGGGCCGCGTTAGTAAGGGCGTCCGTGACCGTTACTGTGGCATTCGGGATGGCCGCCCCGCTGGAGTCCGTCACCGTTCCCCTAATCGTTCCAAGGTCGGTTCCTTGACCAAAAACACGTCCAGCCACTCCCAGACACAAGCAGGTAAGAAAAGCAAAGCAAATTGACGCTGCTCTAAACTTCAAAGGACACCTCCAAAATCTCCGCAAGGATGTACCACAATAGAAAAGTAAACGCAACGAGAACTAGGAGCAGAAAGCAGGTGATGGAAAGAAAACAAAAGTATGTATAACAATCATACTTACGTTTGCCATTTGACTGGCCCCGCCTCGGGCCCTATACTTCGCCCAGGGGATAGGTGCATGACCCCAAAAGCCCGGCTTCTTACCGAACAACGACGCCGAAATGTGCTGGATTTAGTGGATCAAGACGGCCAGGTCACAGTCGCGGAGCTGGTGAAACGTTTCTCTATCTCCGCAGTCACGGTTCGTAGTGACCTCGATACGCTCGCCTCTGTCGGAGCAGTGGTACGTTCTCACGGTGGCGCCGTGCGGCGGGTGGAAGCCACACAAGATTACCCGCTTCGCATGAAGGAGACGCTGCACCGAGAAGAAAAAGTCAGAATCGGCAGAGCCGCGGCGGAATTGGTAAAGCCGGGTGAAACCATTATTCTCGATTCGGGGACAACGACCGCGGAGATTGCCCGGCATCTGAAAAGGGTGAA
>QHYM01000350.1 GCA_003223295.1 Acidobacteriota bacterium
GACCATATATTTGCTGACACTGCTCTGCCCGACGTCGATGCCCAGTTTGAGCAGTTCGCCGTGGATCCGTGGTGCACCCCAACCGGGATTCTGCCGGCACATCTTGCGGATCAGGTCTCGGAGTTCGCTTGAAATGACGGGTCGTCCTGGTTTTCCGCAACGCCCCTTCCAGGTCCAGAACCAACGAAAGGCGGCACGATGCCAGGCTACGACCGTTTCTGGCTTGACGATGGGCAACGCCGAGCGCCAATCGCGCCAGAGACGCGCCCGACAGATCCACAGCAGGCGGTCGCCCGCGGTCAATTTTTGGGCGTTTTCCTGCAGACCTGTGGAGCACGCCGATTTGATGGCGTAGAGCCAGGTTCTCGAGCCCGAGGGAAGCACGCGACCGGAAGATCGAGGCCAAAGATGTGAGGAGTGTCGTGAGAAAAATGAGCATCGGCGAGAATTATGTAGGAAAACTAACTCCCATGCGCTCAAACATTTCGAGATTTTCGAGAGGCACAATCGAACGTACGTGAAGTCAGACGTAATTAGATCGAATTTGTCCTTCATCTCCCATGGCCGCGGCATCCAGCCTTGATCAATCAGCGTGAGAGCGACGCCGTGCTCCCGCAGCACATCTGCGAGTTTAGGAACCAGCCAGTCCTTGTTGCGAAACTCGACGGCAAACTTGTGCTCCTTCGGAAGCCTTTTCAGAAACGGACCTAGTCTGGCTAGAAAATCGTCCAGAGACTTGAACGCGTATTTGTCGAACTTCCCGAATTGAAACAACAAGGGGCCGAGCTTTTCGCCTGGAGCCTCCATTGTCGTTAGAAAGACTTTGAATTCCTCATCGCAATCTTTGAGAACCCTCTTGTGTGTAATCTCCTGGGGAAATGTGGTCGACCACATTTCCACAGTTGTAGCGATGAGAATTATGTGGCAGAACGATGAGAAAGGCAGTGTTTCCGAACTGTTTTGGACTTCGTGGGCCACATAATCTAACGAGACTCCATGGATTGGACATTCAATTTGGAAAGGGGATCGGACGCGGGGCGCTTTGGAACGCTCCCAGTGCCCACACGGACGTTAGGCAGGGATATGGCAGCAATCGGTCTGCTCCTGCATCTCGTCAGATATTTTTCACTGTCTTCTTCGGGCTTTCTAGTCCAAATACCAAGTTCATTTCTTGGCGTTTATTTTTTCATAAGAAGGGACGTGAATCGCGGTATTCAATGTGCCCGTCTTTCCGGTGACCATGTTCTTAACCGCAATCGCAAGCCGATAAGTTCCCGGAACGATAGCGGCATTGAATTGAGAGTCAGGCTGATACTGCGCGGAATTGCGTCGCCCATCGAGAGAAATCTTGCGCTCAAAGGTCTCGACGACCCATCCCGACGGCTTACTGATGCGGCCGAAAACCTCGAACCTCGTCGACGAGTCCCCGTCATTACTCGGAGAACTCGGTTGTTCACTTGGAAGGTAAACTAAGATGCGTGCCAATGTCGTTGCGTTTGTTGCTTTGGCAAACTCAATTTGATAACTGAAGCGCACCTGGTCACGGACAATCCGCGAAACTACCATCGCTTCCAGGTCTTTGAATTGCACCAGAGGTGTGGGCGCCGGGCCTATAAAGAGCTCGAATGACTGAGCCGATTCCGCAGTGACTCCTACACGACTAGACCGACCTAGGTTGTAGCGAGGAGCAAAAATCAACTCATCCTTCATTTCCGCTGGCATGGCGAGGTGATAGTCTCCGGACTCGCTCGGGTTAACAAATTCAAGTTCAACATGTTCGCCCACGCCCTCGAGATGTCTGTAGCGCCACACTTCAAAAGAATATTGGTAGGTCTCAACTCCGTCTTCGGGTGGGCTGCCGGTTTTTTCTCCGGCTCGATGTGATTCAATGGAATCTGGTCGACCAAACGTGACGTAAACTCGCCCTCGGTCTGTCTTCCACCCGGGCATCTGTGTTCCGTACTTTTCGTCTGCGAAAACAATCCGTTCGTAATGTGCTTGTTTGAAGCTGTTGTCCAACAATGTTGGGTCTGGGGCGCGTCTGGACCAGAATTGTTCTATGAATTGACTTCGCTCTTCGTCTGTTGCCAGCTGGAGAAAGGTGCAACGTTCCTCGGGCGAGATAAGGTCGACAACATCCTCCGTCAACCAAAATCGAGCGAACCCGCGGAGATTCGCAAACTCCTTATCTTCGAGTTGCTTGCTGCTCGCCCTATCAATTGCCTCGAAGCATGGGACTGTCCTGGGTCCGGTTTTTCCTCGGTCTGATTCCTGCTGCTCTGTACTACTTCCCGTTATTTGCTCTTCCTGGGCGACAACAGCGCTCTGCAAGCAAAATCCGCACAGCAAGGCGACACTCCAGATGGTCGATCGATGTTGCTTCATTTCCGCCCCTTAACCATCACAGATTCATCGCCCCAGCGCTAGGTTGCCCCCATTTTTTGGGAAACCCCTGGTGAGGGGGATTAACCGGAGATTTCAAGTAGCTTGTAAGGACTACCATGTGCTGCGGTTCGCCTGCGAGGAGCGATCGTAGGCCATCACTTTCGGCGCGTGAAATTTATTAAGACGCGTCACTACCTAGTCTCGGAGAACTACGGATGGAACCCCTGCGCAACCTCGGTCTATAATTTCTCGGTGTTGACGATTTCCTGGCTTCCCCGGAAGGGGGCGAATATGAGGCCGGTAACAATCGCATACTTCCTGATGCTTCTTTGTTGGCGAGCTGGTGCTCAATCCCCGCCGCCGCAGCCGACTGACACAGCGAAGAGCCAGAACAATGAGAAATGCGTAGTTGCAGGAACCGTCGTGAGGCTAGACACGGGGGAGCCGCTAAAGAAGGCCACGGTTATCCTTAGGAGTCACGACAGTGTGGAGCAGTCCGCGTTCGCGATCACGGATGCTCAGGGACGCTTTCAATTCGACAAGGTAGAGCTTGGCACATATTCCCTGGACGCGTCGGATAACGGCTTTGTGAAACTCAGATATGGGCAGAAGAAGCACACGGATCCAGGGGCTAATCTCAGCCTCGCGGCCGGTCAGAAGATAACTGACCTTGTTTTCAAACTACCCCAGACAGCATCGATCACAGGCCGCGTGATGGACGAGGATGGGCAGCCCCTGCCGAATGTTGACGTGAAGGTGTATCAAGCGTCCAGCCGAAGTGGGAAAAGCCAGCTTGGCGCTGTCGGAGGGGCGTCGACGAACGACTTAGGCGAATATCGCATTTTTGATCTTGCGCCTGGCCGCTAGTATGCTCGAGCTAACTATCAGGGATGGAAAGACGTCATGGGGATTAAGCCATCCTCGTCGAAGAGTTCGAAGGAGAGTTATCCGCCAACCTTCTATCTGAATACCGCAGACCCGCTGAAGGCTGCGGCAATCATTGTGAACCCGGGAGACGAAATCCCGTCGGTGGATTTTCTATTGAAGCCCACGCATGTTGTGACCGTCCGCGGAAAAGTGCTCAACACAATCTCGAGCCGTGCCGATGGCAATGTCAGCGTAACCCTAATGTCGCGTGGAATGGTGGGTAACGACTTGCCATCAGAGAATGCAGAGGTCTG
>QHYM01000351.1:0-3597 GCA_003223295.1 Acidobacteriota bacterium
AAAGCTCGCAATCTGGATTGGCTGAGACCCTGTCCAAGCAGGTTGTGACCGTTGATTCCGGGTAGCAAGGTCGTGCTGATGCCGTCACCGTCAAGGTCCAGTCCCGATAGCGTGGTGTCGAGCGGAGGCGCACTGTCGGTCTCAGAAATAAACGCTACCGTCCACGCGTTCAACAAACCGCGCAGAATGCGCGATTGAGCAGGAACGTCCGGGATTTCGTAGGTGCCACTGACGATCAGCGTGTGCCGTGGCGTGCCGACATTTCCGTAATCGAGCGCAGGATTGTTGTATTGCGTGACCGCAACGAAACCAGTGTTCTTAGCTAACGCATAACTGCCGGTGAACTGCAATCGTGAAGAGAATCGCTTGTCCAGTCTTACCTGGAGTGCTTGATAACGGGAGTTTGCATCACCGCCATACACAGTGATGGCCCCAGTAGAGCATTGGTCTTGGGGATTAAGTGCCGCAGCTTGCGCCGGTGTGCAGAGCGGAATTACGGGATCGCGGACAAAAGAGACAACGCCAGTATTCGGATCCACCCCGGTGACATGCGGGCGATTGAATTGATTGCGATCAAGGGAGAATACCCCCTGAAAGCCGCCCATGTGCACGTAACGCCGCATGACGTAGTCAGCACTCAAAGTTAGGCTGGGCGTCAGTTCCTGCTGGATCCCCGCATTTGCGTGAATTGCGTAGGCTGTCGTGTGATCAGGACCGAATAGCTGGTCAGCCTGTTTGATGACTTGGGCCGTGATCACCGTTGGGTCGGTTCCATTGCCCAGCTTGGAGGCGAGCGTGGAACGTATAGTGGGAAGGATTGGAAGCAGATCTTGCCCGCGGAAAGCTGTAGGCGTGCTTAGAAAGCTAAGTCCGACGACTGAACCGTCGACCGGAACGCGTTCGTTGCCGGACGGTCCGAGCGCACCACGCTCGAGAAGGGGTAAAAAAAACGAGATTTTGTCCTGATAGATTCCGCCGCCGCCACGTATTACCGTTTTGCTCTTGTTTTGCACATTCCAGGCTAGGCCGGCCGAAGGATCGATCACACTGGCGCCGCGATGCGGTGGTCGCAAGTCCCCACCGAATATGGGGGCGAGATAAGCAGGTCGTTTCAGATCTTGGTTATAGATGTTTGTCTGATAGGAGTAGGCTGCTCCAAAAGTCAGAGTCAAGCCACGCAGCATGGACCACGAATCCCGCACATGAAGTCGCCACAAATTGCTGTGAGATGTGCTATCCGAGTGGTATGGTCCGGGGAAACTAACGTTTCCAATTCCCGTTATGAAGCTGCGTAATGGCAGTTGCAGAATGTCCTCCAGCGTGGGGGGAGGCGCCGTAGGATCTCTCAAGCTAGCGGGCAAAGCGTTGTAAAGCGACGGTGATTGCAGCAGGTTCGTCGGTCCCCACAAGGTGATTTGCGCCGGTTCATAGATCCCTCGGTACCCGTGCAGAGAAACATGCTCCCAGTCCCCACCAAGGCGAAGCAGATGCCCGTTATGTTGCAAGGTCAGTACATCGACCAGCTGGTTCGTAGTTTGGAATATGGCAAGCGGAGAGCTTGGGCGATTCCCAATATGAAACGCGGGATCGTCAAAGGGCAGGATCTCAGGTCCTCCCACACCAATGCAAACCACTGGATCCAAACAGTTCTGTGAGCTAACCGGATCAGAATTGCTGTGCAGGTAACTGTGGGCATAGCGCAGATCATTCACGATCCGCGAATTAAGGACTGATGTTTCTCCACCTTCAATCTGAAGAGCGGAATTGTGACTTGACACCCAATTCGAAGGCATGAAAATGCCTACAGAAGCCGGAGCTACATTGTTGTTCTTGTCTTGGCTGATGCGGACGAATGCGCTGTTGGCGTTGTCAAGCTTGCCGTCGACTCGTAGATTGAACTGGTTGAACGTAAGCGGGCTCGGATAGACTACGTCGAGCTTGGAAAAGATGGGGTGATTGTTCTGTACTGCAAGTGCGGCGGTTTGCCAGTCGTGCTCAAAGTTCGTGAACCAGAAGATTCGGTCTTTTCTTAGAGGGCCACCAAGTCTGAAACCCGACTGCTTCCGCGCAAAAAATGGGTCTCGATGCTTGATGTCTCGACGAAGGCCAGGATAGGCGGCCATATTGTGATCGCGATAGAAGAAGAACGCGGCGCCGTGGAGATTATTGGTGCCATGGCGAGTGACGATGTTGATTCCGCCAGCGCCGCTCATCGCTGATGCAGGATCGAAGCTAAATCGCTCGACCTGAAACTCCTGCACGGTTTCTTGCGAGAAGTTCTGAGACGTTCCCCCATTCATGCGATCATTCACTGTGACCCCATCGACCGAAACCTGGGTCAGCAGGTACTGAGCTCCCGCGATGGAAACACGCGAATAGTTGTTGGCGAAGGCTCCGGGATTTGACACTAATGTCACGCTTACGCCGGGCCCGAGGCGCGCTAACTCAAGAAAGTTGCGACCATTAAGCGGCAGGTTCTGAATCTGAACCTGACTCACACTGCCGTTTACGGCAAACTCGCTGGTGTTAATGCCAGATGTTTGACCGCTTACCAGGACTCGTTCGTGGAGCGATCCCGGATGCAGCTGAAAATTGACCGTCAACTGGTCCCCGACAAGCAGCCTGACAAGCTTCACTTCTGTATCGAAGCCGGGGGCAAACGCCTCGATCTCGTAATCACCTGGCTCGAGATTAGTTATGTAGTACCGACCGGAAGCATCCGTCCCCACGACCCGGCCGCCCCTAAACTGCGGCTGGCTCACGCGGAGACTCGCTTTCGCCACGACCGCGCCGCTAACGTCGTTGACTACTCCTCGGATGACTCCCGCTGGGGCTTGCGCCAGAAGAGTGTTCTGGAGCAGAACGAATAATGTAAAAACAATGGGAAGCGCGGGAACGTAAAACGTTGAATGTGGGTAGCCGCATCCATCTTGGAAAAATCGCAACTGAATCGAATTGGACATACGCGACTGTTAAGGGGACGTCACGCCACGGTTCGTCCTTTAGACCCTGTCAATTAGCTCAGGCTTTTTAAGCAGATTGCCATTCTCTGGCAATGGTACATCGAAGATTGGCTTGGGCACATACTCAAATTGTAGGCAGCTATATCGGCGGGGGGCCTGCCCTCGCGTCCGACCGATGAGTGCAAGGCCGCACGTATTCCCTCGTACTGGTACCCGGACTTCCTCTCTTTTTCCTTTCGGATGCGCCCCAAGAACAAAAGTTCCAGTTACATTTTCCTTTTTCGAGGCCTCTGTATTATTAGGCGGTGATTGTTTCCGGATAGGCCAAGCGTAGGGTTTACAGGGCCGCTGAGCCGCTTCACACCAACGCCATCGCGGATAACCCCGCAGTGCCGGTGACTGTCACGCAGTTGGTCAAGCACCACACGGACAACGAATTGCCCAGCAAAGCTCACTCCACTCAGCGAACTGTAGAGACATCTTTGAATATCTGGGTCCGTCCCCAATGGGGCGAACACCGGCTCTCAGATGTCCGAACGGTCGAAGTTGAAAGCTGGCTGCATGGTCTTTTGCTGGCGAACGCAACAAAGGCCATGATCAGAAATGTCATGCACGTCATCTTTGCACATGCTTG
>QHYM01000351.1:3640-4737 GCA_003223295.1 Acidobacteriota bacterium
TTGGTTGGGCTTCAGAATCCTGCCAGAGCACTGGTCTTCCTGACCGCTGCTACCGGCTTAAGGGTATCTGAGGCGCTGGGCCTGAAGTGGTCTGATGTTGACTTCGGCGCTGGGATCATCAACTTGGACTGTGCCGTCGTTCATCAGCACGTTGGCGAACTGAAAACAGAAGCATCCCAGAAACCAGTTCCGATAGATGGCGCGTTGGCTACTGCGCTCCGCGATTGGAGTACACAGTCACCGTACGGTCAGCCAACGCGCTGGACCGGCGGCACTTAGCAGATTTGAAGGAGCCCTTAATTGGAAAATGAATGGAAAATGAAACGGCGTCGTGAGATGGAGGTAAGGGTCGTACATCTGTTCGCGAACGCTCAGGCTGATAACGTTCCCTGCATGGGAATTGATCGTGATGATTGCGGAGAGCGGGGTCGACTAGCTGGAGGGCTTACACACAAGCGCTTATCTGTAAAATAGAACCTTCCCGGAAGGATCGAGTTGTTGCAAGAAATCAAAATCAAGAACATTGCGGGTCAGCACGGAGCAGCCATGCTTTCTAGCTGTGGCGAATAACAAGGCATCGTTCAACATCCGGCGTCGCTGGTCGCTCTTGTATCCTTGCAGCCGGGCGAGTGTGCCTGACAGAATTCCCGCTTCACGCCATATTTTGGAATCAGTTGCGAGGGTGCGATGGCTTGGCCGCCGTTCGATCACCGCAACAACCTGTTCCATGATCCCGCGTGTCTGGGCATGTGCGGGGTCAAGTAAACCGCAGGTTGCCGCTAGTTCCGCTTCGGTTACTGGCGAATGCCACGCCTCGGCCGCCCGGAGCATGACGTCTCCCCTTCGCGGAAAACGGTTCTGGAGAATGTCGATATAAACCGTGGTGTCGTACAGCAGCTTGGTGGTCCAACTGCCGGTGGACTCGATGAAGTCGAGTTCCGATTCGGGACGCGGTTTGAGCGGTGTTCTGTGCTTTTGGGGCTTAAGGCGTCTAAGCGTGCCCTGAAATTCAGAATTCAAGGTCAGCCTCGCGGTCGATGGCGCCACGGCGAGCAATCAGCCACTCCGCGTAGTCGTCAGCGACCGCAATGTTAGCC
>QHYM01000352.1 GCA_003223295.1 Acidobacteriota bacterium
TCCGGGCTCACCTGTTCCAGCTTGCTCTTTGAAAGCTTTTCCGGCTAGGGCGGTTCTAACTAATTGTGTGGATTTCTCGCGACTTTTCATCGCCGAGTGCTACCTACGCTCTATGGGTGGAAGCTGAATTCCAGCGACACCGTGGTCTCGCCGCTTGCGGGAGCATACTTCCAATTCCTAAGCGTGTCCTGGACGGCGTTCACCAGCAACGGATGGCCCCCGATTACTTTGACGTCTTTGACTTGTCCGTCCGGCGCAACCAACACTTGGACCTTCACAACTCCGCTCAGGCGAAATCGTCGCGCGGTTTCCGGATAGGCCGGGGTCGGATTGTTGAGCACTTTGCGATTTTCCTGCGCATGCAAGCCCGGTCCAGCCAGGCCCAATCCCATCGCCAATAGAATCTTGGCTGCACTCTTTCTCGCGTTCGTCACCATCTTCGTCTTCCCATTCCTGTCTTAAATTTTTTCTTCTTTGAGCTGGCGTTCGGGGACCACAACGCCCGGACTCGCTTCGAATCACTTGTCCTTCTATTCCCAGCGTATCGAACAGTGTCTCTCTTTGAACTCTGGTGAGGTTCAGGTGTGATTGTGAGGAAACGGTTCGCGAGTACAAAGTACGAATGGAAAAGTCTTTCCCTCGCGCGGTGCCAAACCCTTCAAGTTGATCCTGAATTCGGATGGGGCCAGCCATGCTCCGGCGAAAAAGAGAACCATCCTTGGGAAAACACGCAGGGATGGGTCTTTTCCGTAACGCCGTAACGCAAGGGTTCGGGAACCAGGTTCTCCGTGCATCGTAGCATCGTGTCATCGTTGACTGGGGAGTCGCGCGGGCCTAACATGCGCCGCAAATCTGCGTCAGGAGGTGCCTTATGACGCTCAGAGGAAAAACTGCATTGGTAACGGGAGGCTCACGGGGAATCGGCCGCGGCATCGCTTTGAAGCTTGCGGAGAGCGGAGCGAAAGTCGCGGTTCACTACTATCAGAAAGAGGATCAGGCCAAAGCCACGCTGGAAAAAGTGCGCGCCTGCGGATCGGATGGCTTTGTGGTGCAGGCTGACGTTTGCAAGCCGGATGAAATCCGCCGCATGTTCGCGCGTGTCAAATCCGAGTTCGGCTCATTGGACATTTTCGTTAACAATGCTAGGCCGGAAGTGCCCACGTTTTACGATGGACCCATGACCATCGCGCTCGACATGTTCGATTTCGCCATGGATTCGCAAGCCAAGGCGTTTCTGGTGGGCGTGCGCGAAGCGGTTCCGCTGATGCGCGACGCCGGCCGCATCATCGCCATGACCTACGCTCCCGGCGGCCGCTTCGGCAGTTGGCAACCGTGGGTGGCCATGGGCGCGGCAAAAGCGGCGTTGGAAGTTTTGTGCCGCTACTTCGCCGTGGCGCTGGCGCCGCGGCATATTACCGTGAATGCCGTCAGCCCGGGGTGGACCGACGACAGCGTGCTCAACACTCTGCCGCAGCCCGTGCAGGACAGCATCCGGAACTGGCAGCAGGCGGGATGGACTCCCATGCGTAGGCTCGGCATGCCTGCGGACATTGGAAATGCTGTCATGCTGCTTTGCTCCGCGGAAGCAAATTGGATCACCGGGCAGACGCTGGATGTGGACGGCGGCGCATCGCTTGTGGACGGACACCTGCCGCTAGAAATTCAGCAAGTCCCTGCGCCACAAGCCCACGCCGCCTAATGCTGGAACGAAATCGGGCGCGCGCTCGGTGTCAGAATAAGCGCGGCTGGCGGCGGGGAGCTTCTCGGCCAAAATACTCGTACGCGCGCGGCGTAGCGACGCGGCCGCGCGGAGTGCGATCAATCATGCCGATCTGCATAAGGTAAGGCTCGTACATCTCCTCGATGGCATCTTCCTCTTCGGCGAGCGCTGCGGAGAGCGTGCCGAGGCCGACGGGGCCGCCGCCGTACTTGTCGAGAAGCGCCAGCATCAAGTTGCGATCCACTTCGTCGAGCCCGTTTTCATCCACGCCCAGCATTTGCAGCGCTTCCTGCGCCACCGCGCGCGTGATGCGTCCCGCGGCGCGCACTTCGGCAAAGTCGCGCGCGCGCCGCAGCAGGCGATTGGCGATGCGCGGCGTCCCCCGGCAGCGCCGCGCGATTTCCTCCGCGCCGCCTTCATCCATCTCGATATGAAGGATTTTCGCGGAGCGGTGAATGATGATGAGCAAATCTTCCGGCTCGTAAAAATCCAGCCGGTGGACGATGCCGAAGCGCGAGCGCAGCGGAGCGGTGATTAGTCCTGCGCGGGTCGTAGCCCCCACAAGCGTGAAGTGGCTCAACGAAAAGGGATGAATGCGCGCCCCCGGTCCTTGGCCGATGATCAGGTCCACGCGGAAATCTTCCATCGCGGGGTAGAGAACTTCCTCGACGGCAGGTTGCAACCGGTGGATTTCGTCGAGGAAGAAAACTTCTTTCTTTTCGAGCGCCGTCAAAATCGCCGTCAGGTCCCCTTTGCGTTCGAGCAGCGGTCCAGCGGTGGTCTTGATGGGAACGTTGAGTTCATTGGCGATGATTTGTGCCAGCGTGGTTTTGCCCAAACCGGGCGGGCCATACAGTAGTACATGGTCTAGCGCCTCGTTGCGGCTGCGCGCGGCGTCAATCGCAATCTGGATATTTTCTTTGACGCGCTTTTGCCCGATGTACTCCGCGAGCCGCCGGGGACGCACGCTGACATCAATGCGCGCGTCTTCTTCATACGCCGCGCCGGAGACAATCCGCTCCGGCTGCCGTTGCTGCATCATTCGTTTTGCCGTGCCGTCTGCCATTCTGTTTCTCAACACAGAGTGCACAGAGGACGCAGAAAAGAAAGCATTCTTGCGGGCTCCGTGCTCTCTGCGACCTCTGTGTTAAAACACCCGTTTAGATTGCCCTGCACTCCAAACCGTACGCGAGAGTTTCTACGCTCCCGCACGAGTGGATCGTCCCTTCGGCGCGCTCAGCGATTGCAACGCCGCTCGCAACAGCTTCTCAAAATTGCTCGCGCCGGCTTCGCGTTTCGCTTCGGCTGCTGCCTCTTCCGCGGCGCGCGCGTCGTATCCCAAATTCACCAGCGCCGAGACCACGTCCGCTTCAACACCAGCGGGAGAGGCCACCGCTGGCTTCTCTGATTCGACGGCCACGGCTTCGAGTTTGTCTTTCAATTCGACCACCATGCGTTCGGCGGTTTTTTTCCCGACACCGGGGATTTTCGTCAGCCGCACCAGATCGCCGCCGCGAATCGCAGGAACCAGTTCTTCCACGCTCATTCCGGAAAGGATTTTCAATGCCAGTGACGGGCCGACGCCGGAAGCGGAAATCAGCAGCTCAAAAAAATGCTTTTCGCGCGAGGATACGAAGCCAAAGAGCGCCAGCGCATCTTCGCGCACATGGGTATGAATCAGAAGGGTAACTTCGGTGTGCAGTTCGCCCAGCGCGGCGTAAGTCGAAAGCGGCACTTGCACGAGATAACCGACGCCGCCCACGTCCACGAGCACCTGGTTCGGTCTTTTTTCGGCGAGCCGTCCGCGCAACTGGCCAATCATCGTTCGCCAGTATTGCCGCCTTTTCTTCGCCTGTCAACGCGAACTAGGGATACCGCCCGGAAGGACTCAATACAAGTCGCAGTTCCGACGCGCTAAGGCCTGATGTTAGACTTTCAAAATCGTGCCGCTGACAAAGGAACAATTGCTCGCTGAGGTTGAGGACCTACTGAGGAATGTGCCTTCCTTCCACGAAATGCTCGGCGACAACGGTCTCGCCTGGTTTGGCCGGTTTTCGGCAGTGATCCGCAGTTGGGACTTTAGGCGCGCCGCCGAAGTGATGCTTGCTCAACAAGAGCTTGGGGCCATGACTCCGTCAATGAACAATAACGGGTACTGCCGGATCGTGGCGCTACTGAACGAGGCGCGACACACTCTACGGATGGACACGGTTGGCCCCCTGAGCGTATCCGTCGCGCACGGTCAAGTGTTTGACTATTTTGACGAGGTTCGACGACTCACAGAAACCGCGAAGCAAGACTTGCTTTTTGTGGACCCCTACCTGGACACAGAATTCGTCTCGCGTTATTTGAGTCATGTCTCCAAAGGAGTGAACGTCCGCCTTCTTGCTCGCGAAAGGCTGACGACTTTGCTGCCTGCCGTGGATCTCTTTGCGAAACAATCGGGATGTACAATTCAAGTTCGCTCCGCTCCGCATTTTCACGATCGCTATATGTTTGTCGATAAGAACAGCTGCTATCAATCCGGAGCGTCCTTTAAGGATGGCGCAAAGTCCGCACCAACCACTCTTACTCAAATCACCGACGCTTTCGCAGCGATGTTACAAACCTACGAAGATATTTGGAGTAAGGCCAAGGTCGAACGCTGAA
>QHYM01000039.1 GCA_003223295.1 Acidobacteriota bacterium
TGCAGTAGTATTTTCGCAGCGGTTCTATTCCTGGGGCTCGGAGCGGCGGCGCAGGCTCCTCGTGAAAGCGGCTGGACTGCTCTCTTCAATGGGAAAGACTTGAGCGGCTGGAAGAAGAATGGCGATGAAAAGTGGGTCGTCGAGCAAGGAACCATCCTCTGCGAAAGTACGGCCAACAAGTACGGATACCTGACCACGGAAAAGACGTATCGGGATTTCGCGCTGCGCCTAAAATTCAAAGGCGAGGCCGAAGGCAACAGCGGCGTATTCATTCATTCCAAGATTACGGGCATCGACCCGCAACACGGCCCGGACATCGAAGGGATGCAGGTGGAGGTCGACCCGAGCCCAGGCAAGCACACCGGCGGGCTGTACGAAAGCGGTGGCCGCGGTTGGGTGGCGCAGCCCACGGCGGAAGGTGAGAAGGCGCTGAAGCCCGGTGAATGGAATGAGCTGGAAGTGTCCGTGCACGGCGCGCACATCGTTACGCAGCTCAATGGCACAAAGATTGTAGACTTAACGGACCCGGCGCCCAAATTCACGGATGGCGTCGTCGGTTTGCAGATTCACACCGGCGGCGGTGTGAAGGTGCGTTGGAAGGATATTTCCATCAAGGAGCAATAAGAAGAGGAGTCTTTGTTTGGCACAACAGAACCCACGCACGGCAGGCAACCATGAATAAACAGAATCGGCGTGCTTTTCTGCAAGCGTCCGCGGCAGCGGCCTTGGCCGCGCCTCTCGGCCGAGCAGCGGCCGCTACAAAGGGTGCGCCCATTGCCGGTGCTTTCCTAACGGAGCCCCTCGGCCCCGCTCAAAGCGCACCTAGCGTAGCCGCCAACGAAGGGAAAAAGCCGTTGCGCCTGGGTCTGATCATTGGCATCGGCAAGGATCCGGATGCTGCGATGGCCAAAGTGCGCGACCTTGGCTTGCCGACGAGCCAGGTGTTCGTAGATGAGTTCGAAATGGAACTTGTCGGCCGGCTGCGTCAGGCGCTCGAGAAGCATCAGATTGAGGCGACATCGCTGGTCGTCGGAGGGCCCGGGAAAGAAGTCTGGGACTTTTATCAGGGGCCACTTACGATTGGTTTGGTTCCGCGAGAGACGCGCGCGGCACGCATCGAGCACATCAAGAAGGCCTCGGATTTTGCGAAACAGTGTGGAATTCAGGCTGTGCAGACTCACTGCGGATTCATACCGGAAAACCCCAACGATCTCGTTTACAAGGAAACGATCGCAGCGATGAAGGAAGTGGTTGGCTACTGCAAGCACAACGGCCAGAATTTCCGTTACGAGACCGGGCAGGAGACGCCCATCACACTGGTGCGCGCCATTCAAGACGTGGGCCTGGACAATCAGGGTGTCAACTTCGATCTGGCCAACTTGATTCTCTACGGCAAAGCCAATCCGGTGGACGCCATCGAACTGCTCGGCCCTTACGTGCAGGGAATCCACGCGAAAGATGGGATGTTTCCTACGAACCCGAAGGAACTTGGCAAGGAAGTTCCCATTGGCAAGGGCAAGGTAGATTTTCCACGTATCATTGAGCGACTGAAGCAACTCAATTATCGCGGTGCGGTCACGATCGAGCGGGAGATTTCAGGTCCAAAGCAAGTGGAAGATGTTCGAGATGCGAAGCTATACTTGGAAAAACTGATCGGGTAGTTCGCAGACACAGGAGGGTAACATGGCAGGCGATACAAAAAGGCCAAACTTGTCAAATGAAGTCGACCGCCGAAAATTTATTGAAGTAGCCGCGGTTACGGCTGGGGCGATGTTGATCAAGCCGTCGCTGGTGCGCGGCACGGCAGCGAATTCCGCCGTGCGCGTTGGTCTGCTCGGCTGTGGCGGGCGGGGCACGGAGGACGCATCGAATATGGTTGACACCGGCGGCGCTCGCGTTGTCGCGCTGGCCGACATGTTCCAGGATCAACTGGACAACGCCAAGAAACATTTCGACGAGATGCAGCAGGGCAAGGGCTACGCAGCGATTGACGCTTCGCAGATTTTCGTTGGCCCCAAGGCTTATCAACAGATGGCGGCCTCCAAAGAAGTGGACGCAGTAGTGATCGCCACGCCCCCCTATTATCATCCTCAGCATCTGGAAGCCATCGTCGGGGCGGGAAAACATGTCTATGTGGAGAAGCCCGTCGCCGTGGACGTGCCCGGCGCATTGAAGGTGATCGAGATTGGCAAGCGCGCGGAAGGCAAACTCAGTCTGGATGTGGGATTCCAGATTCGCGATTGTCCCCCGTTCGTGGAGCTTGTGAAGCGCATTCACAACGGGGCAATCGGAAATGTTGTCTGCGGCGAAGCGCACTATCTAACTGGCTACATTGACAGGCCCGCCTGGCCCAACGCATCTCCCGTCGAGAAGCGCCTGCGCAACTGGGTTCACGACCGCGTCCTCTCCGGGGACATTATCGTCGAGCAGAACATTCACGTCATTGACATTTGCAACTGGGTGCTCAAGAACCATCCGTTGAAGGTTTCGGCAACGGGCGGGCGAGCCGGCCGGCCGGCAAATGATGGCGACGTCTACGGAAATTACAACGTCATCTTCCACTATCCCGACAATGTGGACGTGACCTTCAGTTCCACGCAGTTTGCGAAGGGCTGGTGGGACGTAACCGAACGCTTCTTCGGTACAAAGGGCACATCGCAGTCGCCCTACACAGGACCGCTGGGCATTTGGGGTGATGAACCTTGGCAGACCCCTCAGACCCCCAAGCCCGGCGCCGAGCAACAAGCGTTTTCCGTGACCGGAAACTTCACGTCCAACCTGGAATTCGCCGACCGCGAGAAAAAGAAAGCGTTCATTGAAAGCATCAGCAGCGGGAATTTCCACAATCAGGCCGCCAAGGGGACCGAGTCCGCTCTTTCCTGCATGATGGCGCGGACAGCCGCCTACAAGGGACACGATGTCACCTGGGAAGAAATCATGAAATCCACCGAGGTATGGGATTCAAAGATTGACTTGAATAAGCTGCGCTGAGGTGTTCCGATGCGTCATCCATCACGTCGCGAGTTCCTGAAATCTTCGGCTACGGCTGTCTGCGGAGCGGGTCTCGGTGGCAGTGTGTTGGCCAACTCACTGGCGGCGGATGCATCCTCTGCGGCTCCTCTCTTTCCACCAACACTCTCTATTAAGAAGGGCGTCTGGTTCGAAATGTTGCCGGCGAAGCTCGGCACCGCGGACCGCTTTAAACTGGCGCGGGACGTCGGCTTCGAGGTCGCGCAAGTGCCGACGGAACCAGATGAGCACAAGGCCGAGGAAATCAAGAAAGCCGCTGAAGCCGCAGGCATCCGTATCGACTCCGTGATGAACATGGATCATTGGAAGTATCCATTGTCATCGAGCGACCCTGCGGTCGTGGAGAAGAGTCTCGCAGGGATGCGCACCTCACTGCACAACGCCAAGCTGTGGGGTTCGGATGCTGCGTTGCTCGTGCCGGCAGTGGTGAATCCGCAGACGTCTTACCATGACGCTTGGACACGCTCACAGAAGGAGATTCGCACGCTGATTCCGCTCGCGGAGGAATTGAAAGTTGTTATCGCCATCGAGGAGGTTTGGAACAAATTCCTGTTAAGCCCGCTCGAGATGGCCAAGTACATCGACGAATTTCAGAGCCCCTGGATTAAGGCCTGGTTCGACGTGGGCAATGTAGTGCTTTACGGGTATCCACAGGATTGGATTCACGCGCTTGGAAACAGAATCGTCAAGGTGCATCTCAAAGATTTCAAACGCAAGGGAGACGGGTACGCCTGGGTTAACCTGGGTGACGGAGATGTGGATTGGCCCGCGGTGCGGCAAGCTTTCGCGGATATAGGCTATTCTGGCAGTGCCGTGACTGAGCTCGAAGGAGGCGACGAAGCGTATCTCCGTGATGTGGTCAGGCGCTTCGATCGCTTAGTGCTCGGCCGTGGTTGAGCCGATGCGCAAAGCTCTCCACAATTTCAAACCTTGCGCCGCGTCGGTGGCACAAGCTCGGGTGTGAGCGGCTCCGCGTTGATGTTTTCTCGACGGGGATTCTTAGCAGGTGCCAGTGCTTTTCTCCTTCCGCAGTTGTCGCGAAAGAGCGCTGATTTAAAGCCTTCTTTCGCACTTTCTCCCATCCGTTTCCGTGAGATAGCCCAACATGCCGGGCTGGACTTCGTGCTTCAGAACCATCCGACGCCACGTAAGCACATGATCGAAACGATGCCGGGCGGAGTTGCCGCCTTTGATTACAACAACGACGGACGAATGGACATCTTCTTCGCAAACGGTGCGTCGATTCCGAGTCTGGAGAAAGATTCGCCAAAGTTCTTCAACCGCTTGTATCGAAACGATGGCGGGATGAAATTCACCGATGTCACGCAAGAAGCGGGCGTGGCAGGCGCTGGCTATTCAATGGGCGCCGCCGCGGCGGACTACAATAACGACGGTTACACGGACTTGTTTGTCGCCGGTGTCTACCGAAACATTCTTTATCGCAACCTGGGCAACGGGAAGTTCGAAGATGTGACGGAGAAAGCCGGAATCAAAAGCGACAAGTGGTCGGTTGCCGCCGGCTGGTTTGACTACGATAACGACGGCTGGCTGGACCTGTTCGTCGTCAATTACGCGCACTGGACTCCTGACTTTGATCGCTACTGTGGTGAGCGCGACCGCAATCTGCGCGTTTACTGCCACCCAAAATATTTCGAAGGATTGCCCAACACGCTTTACCGGAACCGCCGCGATGGGACCTTCGAGGACGTCACGGACAAAGCTGGCATTGCTGGCCACATCGGGCGCGGCATGAGTGTTGCTTTTGCTGACTATGATAACGACGGATTCATGGACGTTTTTGTAACCAACGACAATTTGCCCAACTTCCTGTTCCACAATCGAGGTGATGGAACGTTCGAAGAGGTAGCGCTCCAGGCCGGCGTGGCGTTAACCAACAATGGTCTGCCCGTGGCCAGCATGGGAGCGGACTTTCGCGATTTTGACAACGATGGCCTTTGCGATCTGAGCGTCACGGCTCTGGCCGGCGAAACATTCCCCTTGTTTCAGAATCTGGGCAAAGGTTCGTTCCAGGACGCAACCCACAAGAGCCGGTTGGCCGCGCTCTCCACGACGCGCAGTGGCTGGAGCAACGGCTTCTTCGATTTCAACAATGATGGTTGGAAGGACCTGTTCACCGCTAACTCCGACGTCAACGACTTGAGTGATCTTTTTGGATCCACGCACTACAAACAGCCCAACAGTCTTTTCGCAAATCTTGGAAATGGCAGGTTCCGCGACGTTTCGTTGGAAGCGGGCTTTGATCTTGCACGCGCCCACCGGGGCAGCGCCTTTGCGGATTTTGACAACGATGGAAAAATCGACGTAGTCGTCAGCGCCCTTGGTGAGCCGACAGAGCTATGGCAGAACGTCAGCCCCGACGCGAACCGCTGGCTCATTCTGAAACCTATCGGTACTCGAAGCAACCGCGACGGGATCGGCGCGAAGATCCGGCTGGGAAATCAAACAAATCATGTAACCACCGCAGTGGGTTACGCCTCCTCGAGCCCCTCAGCCGTGCATTTCGGAACGGGAAAGCTGGAGAAAATCGGCAGAATCGAGATTCGCTGGCCAAGCGGGGCTGTCCAAGCGCTGCGAAACGTCGCAACCAACCAAGTCCTCGAAGTCCATGAACCAACGAAATAAACCTGCACACATTCCACCGATTACGGAGCTGTGATCTCCGTCTCCAGCTTTGCAGACTCGCGCGCCGCCGTGGCCGAGCGTTGAACCTTCTGGTACTCAGCAAGGGTTTTCTTGGCAAGCTCGAACTGGCCACTTGCCTGATAAGCTTGCGCGAGCTGATAGTGCAGGCTGCCATCATCATCAGTAGCCAGCGCCGCCTTTAGGTGGGGAATTGCTTCGACGGGCTTTCCAACGGCCAGGTCGGCCCGGGCTAAAGACTTGTGCGCAAGAAGGAGTTTCGGGTCCTGAATTATGGCGCGCTTGAGTAACGGGATCGCTTCTTCCGCACGTTGTAGAGCAAGCAAAGTGTCGCCCACCAGATAATTCAATTCAGACGAGGCGGGCTGCTGCCGGAGAAGGTCCTGAAGCAGTGGCAACGCTGCAGCATAGTCCTGGCCAAATTTCAGGCTGATGGCGAGCTGTTTTTGGATCTGCGCGTCAGTGGGTGAAAGGTTCAAGGCCTCCCGCCACTCGCTGGCAGCCTCGGAGTATCTTTTCTGGCCGTTGTAAATGTGGGCTTTTAGCTCGTGCAGCTCCGCTGAGGGCGGTAACTGACCGAGCCGTGTGAACGCGCTGAGTGCCAGCTCGTTATAGGCCCGCGACCGCCAATAAAAAGAAGCGGGCGTGCTCGCATCTCTTGCCGCCGCGATCAACTCACTGTAGCGACCCGCCTGGTAATCGCATTCCAGCATCTGAGGGCGACAGTCCGGCGGCGGAAGGGACTCTTTTTTCTCTTCCGCTTCCGCCCAATCCGGATGTCCGGTTTGCCGGTAAATCTCCGCCAGCGACCTGTGCAAGCCGCGCAACTCCGGTTTCTCTTTCAACGCGCGCCGATAGAGATAGAACGCGCTTGAGAATTGCTGCCCTCGCAAACGCGTTTCCGCAAGCAGGCTCAGGAAATAGGAAGATTGTGGAGCAACCTTTTGCAATTTGTCGAAAGCGCGACCGGCAAGCGCTTCATAAGAGCGCCCCAGTCCATACCAGGCCTGCGGACTTTCGGGAGAAAATTCAGTGAGCTTCTGATATTGCTCCGTTGCCTCTTCAACCCGGTCGAGCGAAAGCAGTGCGCTCGCAAGCATTTGGCGGGCCTCCGGCTGGTCGGGCTGCAGGTCGAGAACTTTCGTAAGTGCCTTGATGCCCGCCGTCGTTTCGCCCAATTGCAGACGAGCGGTCCCCAGGAAGAGCCATGCCGGAGCCAGGCGTGGATCAAGCTTGACCGCCGCCTCCAGTTCTGAGACGGCCTCACGTTCTTTGCCGGCCATATGCAGTGCCATTCCGAGATTTAGTATCAGGCCGGGGTTGTTGGGCACTGCCTGATTCAGCTCGCGGTAGATAGGAATGGCCTGCGCAAAATTACCGTCCGCCATCAACTGTTTGGCGCGCTGAGACTTAAGCGCCAAACTATCCGTCTGCGGGAGACCGCTCGATTGTGCCGGGATCGACGCCAGGCAAAGGATGAACAATCCTATCGTTCTCATTCTCATTATGGCCCGAGACTTCAAGCGCCGCCTCTGATAGAAAATTGTAGGCGGACGCGATGTCGGCTGCCACCACATATCCATCCGCTGGCTGGAGAAACGCAAACCCTATTGGGCGCGTCTGGAACAGCTCGTGCACGTATCGAGCCGCGGTGTCAGTGCGCTCCGCCACAGCGAATTGCAAGAGCTTGGGCTATTATCCCATCTTCATTATGATCCTCCTGCCATGCGGCGAACGCTTTTACACAGCCCCGCAGATCTTGTCCATTACAAGCACAATTTGCATTCGGCGATCGAAACTGCGAGGCCGATCGTGGACGAAGCTACGCAGTCGTATGATGAAATGATCCGTCAGCTAAGGGAATCCGAAGGGTGGCGCAACTAATACTTTCCGAATGGCTGGCTCCGCGGTGAGCGTGCAGGCCTATCGGAGCCTGGCTCTTTGCCACTAATTCTTTTGATGCTTCTTTGGCTTGCTCATCCTTCCGACCGTGAACAGAAGTAGATTTCTATCTTCCTCATTCATACGGGACAAGCATTGCTGCAGCTTCCTCAAATACCGTGCGTCTTTTCCAGTGGACCCCCACAGCCGCTGTCCCGCTTTTCCGCCGGTCACCTGAACCTTGGGCGGCTCTTCGCCTTCATACAGCAATTCATAGAGCGGAACTTCCAGCGCCCGCGCAAGCTTTTCCAGCGTCTCTACCGCCGGCACGGTATGCCCGTTTTCTACGCGCGAAATGTAGCAGCGCAAGAGTCCGGAGCGCTTCTCGACGTCCCCTTGCGATAATTCCTTCTGTTCACGCACGGCGCGGAGCCGTTCACCTACAATCATCGATATCCCTCAATTCTGGCCATTCTCGGCCGTATAGAATATCCAGCCCAGTTCGACGCTAAACTCTAACGCAACTGAGGGGTAAACGTCGATAGGTGAAACTTGGACTACCCAGGGTAACCTAAGCGCCTAAGCCTCCGCCGGAAAGCCTATGCTAATGATTAGTTGGAGCCGACCTTGGCGGGAAGTTTCCAGAGCCGGATGCCCTCTTGCGCCCCCTGGACGAGAACTGTTCCATCGGGGCTGATCGCCAGGTTCCCCGGCCATGCATCCGTGGAAGCGAGCACGGCGAGGGGCCTCTTCTGCTCCAGATCGAAGATTTGCGTGGAGCCGCCTCCTTTGGTAACGGCAAGCAACTTTCCGTCTGCGGAAATATCAACTCCAGGTCCGCCCCCTGCGATAAACGGGAAGGCGAACTCCTTTTTCCACGTTCCGGTATCCCAAATGGTCACAGTAAACGGGGAAATCATGACTCCGGGCTGTCCCTGCACCATCATGGGATTGTTTTCCTGTCCGACGGTTACTAACCAACGCCCGTTGTGACTGAACGCGAGTTTGCCCACTGCCAGCCTGTGCGCGGGAATACTCTGCAGCTTCTGCTCCGTGCGAGCGTCCCAGATCTCTACAGTTCCGCTGGCCCCGGCAGGCTGCGCGAGCCACTTGCCGTCGGAGCTGATCGCCATCGCCGCGGAAGAGGCCCAGAGAGTCTTTGTCTCTCCTCCAGAAGCAAATTGCCAGGACCAGACATTGCCAATTTTCCTCGGCGCTGCTTTCGCATCGCTAAAGGCGAACCAGAAAGCGGGAAATCCATTTTCCGGTGTAAAACTCGTCTCTTCTTTCCATGACGCAGTGTTCCAGATTTTGACCGTCTTCCCCGGAAATCGCTCACTGGGATTCGCGGCCAGCCATTTGCCATCCGCGCTGAAGACCGCGCGATTCACCGCAGAGTCGGTCAGTGTGACGATCTCTTTACCGTTCGAAACATCCCACACGCGCAATTCGCCGGAAGTTGCGGCGAGCATCTTGCCCTCCGGACTGAACGTCACGCTTTGTACCGGACTCTGCCCGTACAAAGTCACTTGTTCTCTGATGCTGGCCAGGTCCCAAACTTTGATCGTTCCGTAGGAATACGAACCGGCCGCAAGGAACTTTCCGTCGGCGCTGTACACTGCCGTGGCCAGGCCGTAGTCACCACCCGGGAGCGATTTCGTGAGTTTGCCTGTGGACGTGGAGACAAAATCGATGGCCTTGGAATCGCCGTGCGTGATGGCGACTTCCTGCCCATCCGGGCGGAACACCACATGGCTTGCGTTCTGCACCGTGAGGTCGTGCGCGCGTTTCCCGTCGTTCAGATTCCACAAAACCGGATGATAAGTGCCGGCATTATCGAAGCTCGCCATCCACCGGCCGTCCGGGCTGATCGAAGAAGCGACAACCGGGAACGTCTTTTGCACTTCGCCGGAAGCCCCATCAAGAATCTCTACTGAGCCGTTCGGATCGTCGTCATCATCGGCGCCGACCGTGCCTGCCGCGATCAGCCGGCCATCCGCAGTGGGCACGATAAGCGAGAGAAAATTCCACTTCGTTGGAATCGTGCGCAAGCTCTTTCCGGATTCCGCATCGTAAAAAGCGATCGCCGTTTCCGTCGCATCTTTCACGCGCTTCTCCGCAGCAACGATCAGTGATTTACCGTCCGCACTAAAGGTGACCGATCCTCCATAGTAGTGAACACGATGGGGATTGATGGCAAAGAGCAACTTTCGAGCCTGGAGATTCCAGACGCGGATGACGCCAGAAACGTTCACCGCCACAAGACGGGTTCCGTCGGAGCTGAAGGTTAGCCAACTAATGGCCTGTTTGTTCAAGGATTGCGAGGAAGCTGCGAGTGGCGCAGGGAGTCCGCCAAGATGAAACTCCTCGCGACCGGAGGAAAGATTCCACACGATGATCGACTGGTCGTAGCCACCAGAAGCCAGGCGTCGTCCGTCCGGGCTGAACGCCAGCGCTTGCACCGACTGGGTGTGCCCCACTCGCAGGAGCTGGTCAGGCTTTCGCGCATCCGCGGGCAATGGGTCCGCCGGCGGAAGCTGACTCATTAAAATCGGCGCGGGCGCGAGCATGACTTGCGCCTGAGCCGGCCGGCTCGGAGGAGTCGGGCTTTGCGAATTGCCTTGCGCACTTCCTTGTGGGAGCGGCAGGCAAAACGTGCTTGTTGAAATGGCGAGAGATAGAAAGATCAGCGCAAGAAGCGCATTCCTCATCGTTAGTTTCATCAAGGTATTCCCCGGTCTTAGAAGAGACCCTGTACACCGAAATTAAAGGAATGGGTCCCCACAGGAATGATAGAGGACGGCCCTTTAATAGAAGGCTCGAAAAGGAATTCATCCGCGTAAATGGCACGTATCGAATGCGAACGCATTTATTGACGCGATGACCTGAATGCCGGGAATTCATAACGTGATATCCTTCGGTCCGCACCCAAGGAGGCCCGGTGACTCGCACGCTCCTCAGCTCCGTTTTCGTTCTTCTCGCTCTAGCAGCACCACAGTACTCGTGCCCGCAAGCGCGACCCTCTGAAACCTCGGTGGAAAAGAAAATGGATGCGCTTTTCTCCGGCGCGACCTCGCCCGATGCTCCCGGCCTTGCAGTGTTGGTTCGGCAGGATGGCAAAGCCATCTTCGAGCATGGCTACGGTGTGACCGACGTCCGCAGAAAATCAAAGATCGATGCAAACACCAATTTCCGCCTGGCCTCCTTCACCAAACAGTTCACGGCTATGGCCACCATGCTTTTGGTACGCGATGGAAAACTGCGCTACAACGAAACGCTCATGGAAATCTTCCCCGATTTTCCTTCCTATGGAAGATCAATCACAGTTCGGAATCTTTTGAGTCATACCGGCGGCCTGCCTGATTACGAAGATTTGATGGAGGCCGCGGAACAAGCGAATGGCCCCGCTTGGTCGCCGGAAAAGCAAATTCAAGACACCGAAGTTTTGGAGCTGCTCAAGAAAGAAAAAGCGGGAAAATTTGCCCCAGGTACGAGTTGGTCGTACAGCAATTCAGGATACGTCGTTCTCGGCATGATTGTTGCTAAAGCATCAGGAAAATCCTACGGCGAATTCCTGCGCGAACGCATTTTTGCCCCGCTGGAGATGAGTCACACCATCGTCTATCAGAAAGGGCAAAACGAGGTTGCGAACCGTGCCTTCGGCTATTCCAAAGAAAACGACGCTTTGAAAGAAACCGATCAGAGTTCGACTTCGGCAACGCTTGGCGACGGCGGCATCTACTCGAATCTCGAAGATCTCGCAAAATGGGACGACGCATTACGGAATCACACATTGCCCAGCGAAAAAGAATTTCAGCCCGCGCTGACGCCGGTAAAACTCAATGATGGCTCCGAACCGCACTGGCCCAAGGAGCCCAACGACGACAATCTCCATCCCGGCAAACCCGTTTCCTACGGTTTCGGCTGGTTCCTCGATCCTTACAAGGGTCGCCAGCGGATGTGGCATACGGGATCAACGATGGGCTTTCGAACGGTGATCGAGCGTTTCCTCGGCGACAACCTCACCATCATCATCCTCTCCAACCGCACCGATCTCGATCCCGAGAAATTGTCGCTGCAAGTTGCGGACATGCTCCTGTCCGCCAAGAATTGAATTGTCTTTAGATGGAAATGCGGTCCCTGCTGCTTAGGACATACCGGACAGCTTGCCGAGGCCTTTCGTCTTGCTGCGCAAAGCCATGGCCCCGTATTGCTTCATCATGGTGCGCATTTGCAGGTACTGCTTGAGGACGGTGTTGACGTCCTGCACGGTGGTGCCGCTGCCCTTTGCAATGCGTTTGCGCCGCTTGCCGTCGATGACGTTGTGATCGCGCCGTTCTTCGTTGGTCATCGAATTGATAATGGCTTCCACCTGCGTCAACTTTTTCTCGTCTACGCTCGCGTCTTTCGGCAAATTCGCAAGCGGCCCCAACTTCGGCAGCATGTCCACAATCTGTTCCAACGGGCCCATCTTGCGCACCTGCCGCAACTGATCGCGGAAATCTTCGAGCGTGAATTCCGACTTGCGGAGCTTCCGTTCAAGCTCCTCCGCCGCTTTGCGGTCCACTGCCTGCTCGGCGCGCTCGATGAGCGACAGGATGTCGCCCATTCCCAGAACGCGCGAAACAATGCGCTCCGGATAGAATCCTTCCAGGGCGTCGTACTTTTCGCCCAAGCCCACAAACTTGACCGGGGCGCCGGAAACTTTGCTGATGCTCAGGGCCGCGCCACCGCGCGCGTCGCCGTCGAGTTTGGTCAGAATTACTCCGGTAAGTCCCAGCCGCTTGTGAAATTCGCCCGCCGACCGCACCGCATCCTGCCCGATCATGGCGTCGGCGATGAACAGGATTTCACTCGGCTGCAATTCTTTCTTCAGCGTCCCTAGCTCGTTCATCAACTCATCGTCAATGTGCAAGCGGCCCGCCGTGTCCACTAGAACGACGTCGCTCGCCGAAAGCTTCGCTTCCTTAATTGCGCCTTTCACGATTTCAAGCGGCTTGTCCGTGCCAGCGCCCGGCCAAATCGCTGTGCCAATCGCCTTGGCCACCTGCGCGAGCTGCTCGCGAGCAGCGGGCCGGTACACGTCTGTGGACACCACGATGGGGCGGTGGCCGTGCTGCGAAAGCCATTTCGCCAGCTTGCCGGTAGTGGTGGTTTTTCCGGAACCTTGCAAGCCCACAATCATCCACACGGAGGGCGGCCGGGAAGCAAAGAGCGGCTTGGCGTGTTTACCGAGCAGCGCGGTCAGCTCATCGCGCACGACTTTGAGGACCTGCTGGTCCGGCGAAAGCTGCAGCATCACTTCACTGCCGATAGCGTTCTTGCGGATATTGGCAAGCAGCTCATCGGCCACGCCCACGTTGACGTCGCCTTCGAGCAGCGCTTCGCGGATCTCCCCAAGCGCCGCGTCCAGGTGCTCTTCGGTGAGCTTGCCCTGTCCGCGCAGATTCTTGAACGCTCGTTGCAACTTCTCCGTCAGATTCTCAAACATGGTTCCCGCTCATTCCCTCGCCACACTCCTAGCAAGGATAGCAGTTCACTGTGCGCGAGTGCACGACCCGGGAAGTCGCCAAATCCACACGCGGCGTCCCACGGTAGTACAATGAATTTGTTATGGCGAAGGAGCTCCAGGAAGGACCATCGTCATCGGCCGATACGGGCGAGGCACCTTGGCAGGAAGAGGTGCCGGACATTGTCGAAGAAGCGTCGCTGGAATCTTTTCCGGCTAGCGATCCACCCGCCTGGATCGGACGCAAGACAGACCTGCCGGTGCGAAGTCGCAGAACGGCCTCCTAATCGCCGCTACACCCTACGGTCATGCGTTCGAAGCTCGCACCGCCATGACCCAACAAGCAAGCCTTGCCCGGAAGCTCAGTTTTCATCGTCGGAGATCGCCATGGTTTGCAGGGACGCTGCAACCTTCTGCAGTTCGTCCGGAGAATAACCATAGATTTCGATGGTAACCAGATAGTCGCCCGCAACCGTTTGCACCATCGATTGGTACATGTGCATGCTGCCGACGCTCCGGTCGAAATCGGCGCGCACGAAAGGATGCTTCTTCACGCGGAATTCAACAGGAGGACCCGTGAGCTTCAGCCCGGAAGCCGCCGCCATTTTCTCCACCATCTCCTGAAAATTGTCCAGATTTACGGAATCCAGACGCGAGCGCACAGCATTGATGCGAATGGAAGGAATGTCCATGTGCTGGCCGTCCCACTGGCCTTTGCGCGAGGCGTAGAAAACAGTCTTTGGCATGGCGATGTTCGGGGAGTCCGCGAGTTCCGGGTGCTGTTGCAGGATCGCGGCCTTGGCAGCGGCTTCGCGACGATCGTTCACTGCGTGCAAAGCTTCCGCGCTGGCGGGGATCAATCCTTGCGGAAGCTGGAACGTCATTCCGAGCGCTGCATTCTTGTAGTTATTTCCGGAAACAACTCCCGCTTCAATGCTCGGGGGCGTCTCCGGGGCATCGGAATCCGCCTTCGAGTTTTCGTTTGAGGCGCGCGCGCCCGCAGCAGACGAAGCAGAGGAGACCGGCGAAGCTGTCGCATTAGATTCAGCCGACGCCGAAGAAGTCGGAGCAGCCGACACTTCGCTAGCAGCAGCTGCTGCCAGCTTCGGATCGGACTCGCGCTTCAGCGCCTTATTGATCGCGTCCGAGAGTTCTCCCGCCGTGGTGTCCCCCACGCCGGATTGCCGGAAGCGGATAACGCCATCCTTATCCAGCACAATGAACGTGGGGAACGACTCGATCTTGAACGCTTGCAGGACTTCATCCGACAAATCGATGTAATCGGGCCAGTCCATGTGCTGCGCCTGAATAAATGTCTTCCAAACTTCTTCATCGTCGTCGGAGCTGACGCCCACCAATTGGAACGCCTTGCCGGAATATTTCTTGCTCAAGTCGCGCAGGATGGGCACCGACTCACGGCATGGCGGGCACCAAGTGCCCCAGAAGTCCATGAGAACCACTTTCCCGCGAAGCGAGGCGTTCGAAACTGCCTGGTTGTCGTGCGTGGTAAAGGAAAATCTAGGCGCAAATGGAGTCCGCGCGCGAATCGGATTGGCGATTACCAACCGCGCTTCCGCCGCGGTGGCGGGATTCGCGTCCGGCGAAGCTATATAGGTATTCAGCTCCGGGAGTCCTTCTGCATCGCGCTCCTGGCGAAGCAGGATCATCCCCAGATCGAGATGCGTCAACGCATTCGCGGAATCCAACGTCAACGCCTGGCGCAGCTCCTCTTCCGCCTCCCTCAGCTTCTTGTCGGTCGGTTTACCCGCCATTTGTGCGAGAAGGCTCGCGCGGAACTGCAGCACCTGAATGTTCACCACTTTATTTTCACCGGTGGCTTTAATCGCCTTTTTCGCATCGTCCAGTGCTGAGGAAAAGTCCCCGGCTTTCTTTTCGATGGTAGCAATCTTCAGGTACGCCGCTGCCGAGGTATGGTGGGAAAGCTTGTCGGCCTTGTGGTAGGCGTCCAATGCCAGGGCATATTTGTGCTTCGATTGGTAGAGATCGCCCTGCGAGAGAGCCTGGGCCACCGGATCGGAGCTTTCCTGAGCTGCTACCGGCAAACAGAAGAGAACCATGAAGAAAGCGGGAAGGGTCGCTCGAGACACGGGGCACTTCTCCTGGGCACTCGCCTTATTTTCAGAGGACTATACCACCATTCGGCCCCGAAAGTGTGCCGCAAAAGCTGTGCTAGACTACGGGTTTTGTGGTATGTCCTGGCTGCAGGACAAAGATCATCCTCGAGGTCCTTCAAAATGCTACATCGCTGGTTACGTATGGCAAGTCTGTTTCTTTTCCTCCCTTGTATGGCGCTTGCTCAGACCGCCGTGGAAGGTACCGTTCATGACAAATCTGCCCGCGTGATGCCGAATGCGTCCATTTCTCTACAGCGCCAAGACGGCGGCGCAGTCCTGACCACGGTCACCGACCAGGAAGGGAGGTTTCGTTTCTCCGCGGTCGAGGCCGGGGCTTACACGCTGCGAGCGGAGACAACCGGGTACTTCAAGACGGCCTACGATTTCGTGCTGCGCCCTCGCCAACCTATTTCGCTCAACGTGGAGCTCCAAGACAAGGAAACCGTCCGCCAAACCGTGGAGGTTCAGGCGAACTACTTGACCGTCGATCCGGAGAAAACTGGCAGCTCCTACACATTCACGCGGCAGGATCTAGAGCGGCTCCCCGAACCGATGATCGAAACCACGAACGATCTGGTCAACAACCTCATGCCGGGGGCCAGCGACAGCCACGACAATTTTCTAGCCGTGCGCGGGACGGAGTTTTCGCTCCATGAGTTCATCAACGGTGTATCGTTTCTCGACAACACGCAGCCGCAATTCTCGCCAGGAGTCAGTCCGCAGATTTTCGAAACCGTGGACCTGATGACCGGCGGGTTCGCGCCGGAATATGGCAACCGTTTTGGCGGCGTGCTGGACATCGCTACGCGGTCCGGCGCGGAGCTTGCAGGGCATGGCGATGTAAATTTTCGCGGCGCCACTCTGGAGAATTATGACGTCAATGCCGACTACGGCGGGCAGGCGGGCAGGCTCGGCTACTACTTCTTCGTGGACGGTTTTACGTCGGGGCGCTATCTCGATCCGCCGGAACCAAGGGAACTCTTTGATTTTGGCAAGGGCTCACGGGCCACGTCGCAGTTCGACTGGCGCGCCGGCAACAAAGACAGCTTCAAGCTGCTGCTGATGGGCTCAGGGGCAAATTTTCAGCAACCCAACATCAGCGATGACCAGGCGGTGGGCCGCGATGCGCAGCGGCACCTGCGCCAATACACGGCCATTGCCGGCTGGCTGCATACCTTTTCTCCGCAAACCCTGTTGCACACTTCCATTTACGAACGCACGAGTTCCGACCAGGTGCTACCAACGACCGATCCGATTACCCCTCTTTCGTCCGCGTCGCGGGCGGGGTTCACGCTGGGCATCAAGAGCGATCTCTCACACTCCTGGCGCGGACACTTTTTCAAGGCGGGAATCGATTTGCTGCGACTGCGGGAAGGGGAGAGCTTTTTCTTCGATAGCCGCGGCGACCCGGACGTGTTCCCGCCGTTCCAAGGGTGGGGCAAAGGCGGGCAAGCCAGTTTCTACGTGCAGGATCACTTCTCGCTGGTCCGAAACCTGACGGTGGACCTGGGCGTGCGTTACGACCATTTCGACTTGGTGGACGCGGACCAGCAAGCCAGTCCTCGCGTTGGCGCCGCTTATCACATCAACAAAACGAAGTCGGTGATTCACGCAGCTTACAATCGGTTGTTCTCGCCGCCGCCCATCGAATACTCGCTGCTCGCCAGCTTCATCGGGAACAACGCCATTGACCCCGCGCAGCGCGTTGGCAACGTGCGGCCCTACACGCAGCATTATTACGAACTGGGATGGTCGCAGGAAGTGGCTCCGCGCGTGAGCATGGAGCTGAATGCGTACCTGCACACGGGACAAAATAGTTTTGAGAACCACGAAATCTCTATCTCACGAATTTTTGTCCCCATCAATTTCGCGGATGCGCGTTCGAAAGGTCTCGAGTTCGTCGTCAACATGCGGCAACTTGAACGCCTGGGGATTTCCGGCCGATTCCAGTATGCGCTGGCCAAAACGTATTTCTACGGCCCGATTACGGGAGGCTTCGCAGGAGA
Organism: Acidobacteriota bacterium; assembly: GCA_003223295.1. Taxonomy (GTDB): domain Bacteria; phylum Acidobacteriota; class Terriglobia; order Acidiferrales; family UBA7541; genus Acidiferrum. Next base: position 17,223 of record QHYM01000039.1, read on the forward strand.
TGAACCTCTGGTGGCGGGGGAACGCATCATTCCCGCGTTCGACCAAACGCACACGGGCACGGCGCAGATTTTCTACCACAACCGCTGGCGGGGATTCTGGGCGGGAAGCGCAATGCGCTACGGGAGCGGCACAATCGTCGAAAACGGCCCGCGGCTGCCACAACACTTTACGGCCGACCTGGCGAGCGGACTGCAGCTTTGGAGGACCGAGCCGCGGCACCTGGATCTTGAGTTTAACGTGACGAACGCGAGCAACAGCATCTATCAAATCGCCAAAGAGAGCGAAGAGATCCCCATTCAATTCGCGCCTTCACGCACGGTCGGGGGCAGCCTGAAGTTTCATTTTTAGGTGCAAGCCGGGCCAGCCGTTCTCAAAGAAAAACGAGCGCTGGCGTTTTCACTGAAGGATATTGTTTCCCGGGCGTCTCAATGAGACGCCCGGGAAGCAGGTCTAGTGTCTTCTGTTCCGTCTATCGTGCAGACGATCAAGAAAAGGAAGCCAACACACGCTGTTGCCCATGAGACGCGCCGCTACCCGCTCCGGTTACATACCTTGCACTACATCGCAGGCACGCGGTCAACTCTTGGCGGTCCAAGCAGACTTGACCAGGTCCGCATCGAACGCCGCAGGCACCTGCTTGAAGCAGGCGTAACGATAGAGCGCAGCGTTGAAGATGCCTTGCACGGCGGACATCATTACCGAAAGCATCAGAATGTAGAGGATCAGCAAGGCGAAGCCGGCGAGCAGGCCCTTCACTCCACCTATGACGATGGCCACGAACCAGAGGCCGAAGCCCGGCAGCATCAACACGAGAGAAACCAGGCTGAAACTGAGCCCGCCGATGACTTTTTCGCCCCAGGTGTCGCGGAAGAGCTTCGAGGAGCGCTTCACAGCGGCGATGGGCGTAAGGTCTTCAAACGCCAGAACTGGCACGACAAAGTAGCAAGCCAGCGTCCAGGCGATGCCGATGATGCGCATCACGAGGCGGCCGATGAGCCCCATACGTTCCTCTATCGTCCGCAGAATCATGCCCACGGTGGCGGCGACGAATGCCCACTGCAGGATGGTGCCCTTGCGCGCCCAGGCCAGCTCGATGCCGTCGCGGAACGTCCAGTTCCCGCCCATTAGCCTGCTGTTGGCGACGCCCACCAACGCGACGTTGAAAAACACGATGACGAAATAATTGGCGACGTACATCGTAAACATGCCAACCAGGAACAGCGGCGACTGGTTTGGATGAACCTGTTCGCCATTGGCGGCGGCCGAGGCCATGGCCGGCATCAGCAGCAGCGTGCCGCCCGTGGCGATGATGGCCGTGACAATCAGGCAACTGATCGCCGAAAGAATCGGGAACAGCATCAATTGCTTGTCGGAGCGAAGAATGACAAAACTCTGTTTGACCAGTTCCCAAGTACGAGAAAACTTGCCCATCGCACCCTCCTACGAAGTTCTGATCGATGAGAATTTGGCCTGCGATGAGTCTGGGAGAACGACGGTGAGGCACCAATAGTACATCCGATGCACTCCTTCGGGACAGGTAACGCAGCCGATAAGAGAACCCCCTACTCCCACCCCCCCGGGCATTTCGGATGGTTATCAAAACAAAGGGCTTACTAAATTTTACTGTTGTAAGTGATTGATTCTAAAGTGAGCGCACTTGCTGTGATGAGCTGGGCCTTTGCGGGTAATAGCCGCCTAACACGAACCAGTCTTCGGCGGCACCACCAATCAGCATAGGGGAGAACGGGCGACCGTTCCCCCCTATGCCGATTGGTCAGTCTAGATTTACGTGT
>QHYM01000353.1 GCA_003223295.1 Acidobacteriota bacterium
CCACTAGCTTCTCAAACTCCCCCTCACTCAAGATCGTCACTCCCAATTCTTTCGCCTTCTCATACTTCGATCCCGGATCCGTCCCCACCACCACGTAATCCGTCTTCTTGCTCACCGACCCTGAAACTTCTCCTCCATGCTGCTGCACAATCGCTCCCGCTTCTTCTCGCGTGCGGTTCGCCAGCCCGCCGGTAAACACAAACGACTTCCCCGCAAACTTATCGCTCTTGACCTCGCGCTTCTCCGCCGTCGGCCGCACGCCCGCCTTCGCCAGTTTCTTGATCAACTGCCGGTTCGCCGGCTCTGAGAAAAACTCCACAATGCTCGCCGCCACCTTCGGCCCCACTTCCGGCACTTGCTCCAGCTCTTCTTCCTTCGCCGCCGCTAATTCCTCCAGCGACGAAAAATGTCCCGCCAGCAATTGCCCCGTGCGCTCGCCCACAAACTGAGTCCCCAGCGCATATATCAACCGGGCCAGCGAATTCTTCTTGCTCGCCTCAGTCCCCTCCAGCAAATTCTGCGCGGACTTTTCCGCCATGCGCTCCAGCTCGGCCACGTCCTCCAGCTTCAGCGAATACAAATCCGCAACGTCTTTCACCATGCCCTTGTCCACAAGCTGGTCCACAATTTTTTCTCCCAGCCCGTCAATGTCCATCGCGTGCCGCCCCGCAAAATGCAAGATCGACTCTTTCCTCTTCGCAGGGCACGCCGCATTCACGCAGCGGTACGCCACTTCTCCTTCCGCATGATGAATCGCGCTCCCGCACTCCGGACAATTCTTCGGCATGCGAAACGGCTTCCGGTTTTTCCCCGGCTTCACCACTTTCAGCACGTGCGGAATCACTTCCCCCGCGCGCTCGATCAGCACCGTGTCGCCAATCTGCAACCCCAGCCTCTCGATCTCATCCATGTTGTGGAGCGTGGATCGGCTGACAGTGACGCCTCCTACTCGCACCGCCTCCAGGATCGCCACCGGCGTCAGCGCCCCCGTTCGTCCCACGTTCACCAGAATGTCGTTCACCACCGTCGTTTCCTGCCGCGCCGGATACTTGAACGCAATCGCCCACCGCGGCGCCTTCGCCGTGTAACCCAGCTCATTTTGTATCGCCGTGGCGTTCACCTTGATGACCACGCCGTCAATCTCGTACGGCAATTTCTCCCGCTTCGCGTCCCAATCCTCGCAATACTTGATCACTTCCTGAATCCCGTTGCACAGTTTCCAGTCATCCGAAGCGCGGAACCTTAATTGCTTAAGAGCTTCGAGAGACTCCGAATGCTTCGCGAACGGCACTTTTCCATCCACCAGCAGGTAGTACGCGAAGAAATCCAGCCTCCGCGACGCCGTAATCGTCGGATCGAGCACGCGCACGGCTCCCGCCGCCGAGTTTCGCGGATTCACGAATATCTTCCCGCCAATCCGCTCCTGCTGCCGGTTCAGCGCCTCAAATGCTTTCCGCGTCATGATCACTTCCCCGCGCACTTCGAAATCCGCTCGCAGTTTGGCTTTCTTCAACGCCGCCGCGTCCACCCGCAGCGGCACAGACCGGATCGTCTTCACGTTCGGCGTGACGTCCTCGCCCGTTGTGCCGTCCCCGCGCGTCACCCCGCGCACCAGCACGCCATCGTCGTACTGCAGCGAAATGCTCAGCCCATCGAACTTGTGCTCCGCGATGTATTCGATTTTTTCCTTGCCGCTTCCCTCTCGCACGCGCCGGTCCCATTCGCGCAGCGCGTCATAAGAAAACGCGTTATCCAGGCTCAGCATCGGCCGCGCGTGCCGCACCGTCTGGAAACCTTCGCGCGGCGCGCCCCCCACGCGCACCGACGGCGAATCCGGTGTTACCAGCTCCGGATGCGTGGCCTCCAGTTCCTTCAGCCGCTCCATCAGCCGGTCGTACGCCGCGTCCGAAATCTCCGGCTCATCCAGCACGTAATACCGGTATTCGTGGTAGCGCAACTTTTCGCGCAGCTCTTCAATCTCTTTTTTCACGCTTGCTGGTGCGGCCTTGGCCATGTAACCCTCAGCAGAACTCTGTGCTGGAAAGCGCCTGATATTATATAGAATGAATGCTTTGCGACACGTCTTGAGAACAAGTGGAACCGGAATGACCGCCGACCTTCAAAACGCGCTGTTGATCCACAATCCCAACGCCGGCAATGGCGGCCACGGACGTCGCCGCTTGCTCGACCAGGCGCGCCACATCTTTGCCTCCCGCGGCATTGACGCCGACCTCGCCGAAACCACCGGTCCGGGCCACGCCACGGAAATCGCCGCGCGCGCCGCCGCGGAAAGGCGCGGCCTCGTCATCGCCTGCGGCGGCGACGGCACGCTCAACGAAATCGTCAACGGCCTCGCCGCTCACCAGAACGGCCACCGCGTTCCGCTCGCTCTTCTTCCTGGCGGCACCGCCAACATTCTCGCTAAGGAACTCGATCTGCCCTGGGACATTCCCAAGGCCGCGCAAAAACTAGTTCATGGCACGGTCAAGGAAATCGCGCTCGGCCTTGCTACTCCCCTCGAGCAGCCCGAAAAGAAAAAATATTTTCTCAGCGTCGCCGGCGCCGGCCCCGACGGCATGATCGTCTATTCCATCGACCTCGGCCTCAAATCGCGCGTCGGCATCCTCGCCTACTGGTGGGAAGGCCTCCGTGAAGCCTTTCGCTACAAATTCCCGCATTTCCGAGTCATTAGTGGCAATCACAAAATCGACGCATCGCTCGTGATCGTCGGACGCACCCAGAATTACGGTGGTCCCTTCAAAATCACCACCGAAGCCGATTTATTCGAAGACCACTTCGAAATCCTCACCCTGGCTACCCGCAGCGGTCTGCGCTATCTCAGCTATTTGCCTTCGCTCTGGCTTGGCAAGCTTCGCGGCACCGCCGGAGTCGAATTCTTCAAATCCGACTCTGTCGTGTGCGAGCCGCTCGATTCGAATCCCATTTACGCGCAAATCGACGGCGAGCCTCTCGCCCGCCTCCCCGTCGAATTTCGCATCATCCCCCGCGCCCTCAAACTCCTCGTCCCGTAGCCCCGCAAATCCGAATTCACGGGTAGTGGGTCAGCCTGAATTTTCTTGGTCGTGACAATAGCGGTCAAAATTCAAACTGACCCGCTACCGATTCACGATACAAATGGAATGCAGGGACGCCCGGATGTATACTTCCCGCCTTCTTCCGCATCAGAAACAACTCGCGCTCAAAAATGGAGGTGCTCCATGGGTTCGGGTTTAGCTGCCTTTACTCTATTTCACGTGATCCTCAGCTTGATCGGTATCGCGTCCGGCCTGGTTGTTGTCTTCGGCTTCATCACCGCGAAGCGCCTCAACGCCTGGACAGCGCTCTTCCTCTGGACAACACTTGCCACCAGCGTCACCGGTTTTCTCTTTCCTTTCCACAAAATCACGCCGGGCATCGTCGTCGGCATCATCTCGGTCGTGTTTCTCGCCCTCGCG
>QHYM01000040.1 GCA_003223295.1 Acidobacteriota bacterium
GGGCATCACAAGGGAGAAATGGAGCCTTTTCGCCAAGGTTCGTCCCGGCTTCGTGAGCAATGGAAAGGCGATCATCGCAGTGTCGCCGACCCCGCCACCGTTCAGTTTTACCTTTGGACGACTCACTCACTTCGCCACCGACATCGGAGGGATTTTCGAATACCATGTAACGCGCCGGGTTTCTTTCCGGACAGACTTGGGGGATACCCTTGTGCGTCATGGAGGTCAGACGTCTACTTCGACCACCGGCAACACCTTGACGACACCGAGCTACTACAGGAATAACCTTCAATGGAGTACCGGCGTCATTTTCCGGTTTTGACGCAGTGCTGAACCGCCTGTCGACCCGAGACCAAACCGCAGAGTAAACGATGATCTCGGCACCCACTCGGCACAATCGATGGCACACGAGGATGCGTATCCCATAAACGCGTGTGGACAGGCTTTAGAATTGGGTGGCGCACCGATGTGCCTTGGTTTTCAGGCTCCACTGTGATCCTGTCAACGGAGCCGCAGGCAGCGCTAATCTGCTAATCTGTACTCAACATGAACGCTCGGAACATTTGGATTGCCGTCATCGCTGTTTCTTGCGCAATCCTGCTGTTTAGCGGCCCTCACTACCTGGGTGTTCGTTCATCCATTCTGTTTGCAATCGTACTTGCAATTGTGTCCGTCGCCTCAAAGTTCTTGCCAAGAGAAAAAGAGAAATAGCCAGCGCATCTGCTGCAAATAGTCCAAAGCACTTGCTGGCGGTTGCCTAACTCCCGATTAGCGTAAGTAGGCGTCTTGTGCCTACAAGGGCGCCTCGGTCAGACTAGAAGCGACGCGTCTTCTTGAACATTCCCATGACACGATGTTATGATGATGTCACATGGAGCACATTATGACAGTGAATACGGAAACCCGGCGGCGTGTCAATGAGAACGGTCGTGTCGTCATACCAGCCTCTTTTCGCAAGGCGCTAGGAATCAATATCGGCGATGAAGTTGTCTTGCGCATGGAGGATGACGAATTGAGGATCACGACGGTGAAACGCCGCGTCGCGCGCGCTCAACGCCTTGTCCGGAAGCATGTGAAGCGAGGTACGTCCCTCGTCGACGAGTTGATTGCCGAACGGCGCGAGGCGGCTCGGAATGAATAAGATCGTCCTCGACGCTTCCGCTGTGCTTGCCGTGCTGAATCGTGAACCAGGCGCGGACAGGCTTACTCCCGAGATGTTGAGCACGGCCACCAGCAGCACCGTCAATCTCGCCGAAGTACAAGGCAAACTTGTAAGCATGGGGCTGGCCCCAGGCGATGCGTGGGAAGCAACCCTCAGCCCCATTCGCGAGGCGACGGCTTTCACTGCTGAGCACGCGGAGGCTACTGGAAATCTGATTACCAAAACTCGCCCACGGGGCTTGTCATTGGGAGACCGAGCCTGTCTAGCCCTCGGAATTGTCCTGAGAGCTCCCGTGTACACGGCTGACAAGTCATGGAAGAAACTCAAATTGGGAGTACCGATCCATCTAATCCGGTAGCGACGCTGCGGTATTGAGGCTGAACACGCAGCCGGGCCGTCGGCTACTCAACTGGGTTACTTCCGGGTACGCCCTCAGAACGTCAGTTAACAAGAATCTTCCAACAGAATACGCGTCGACAACAAATACGAGCATCCGCTACCAAGAACACCTTGCGGACCAAACATCGCGATCGTGGGCCTCGGCAATTCACGATGGATTGTCGTTCGGCTGCACGTCCATCGAGTCGCGGCGGCGATCACTGCCGCAAAGCCAGATACCTACGTGGAGTAGAAATCCAGGATGGACAGGATTAACTTGCCTGGATGACTGCTAGTGCGGGACCTACGATCCTCAATACTGATAAGGGCGAGGTTCGTGGTTCAAGTCCACCCAGGCCGCTCATGTTGGTCCGGCCCGTTCGAAGATCATGTCGAAGGGCTTTCTGTAGGTGATAAACACTTACCGCGTCCACGGCGTAGACGAGTCCTTGCAAGTCGACTAACGGGGCAAATGGCGTACCAGAACCCACCTGATGTCCGGTAACGGCAGCGGTTATCGGGATTTTGAAGCCAACGCCCGATATTCAGCACATGCTTCTGGGCTGGAAACAGGACCATCAAAGTATTGACAAATATGTCTACGTAAGTAGAACTACAGTAGAGATTACAGACCAGACTGCGCAAGGGATGCTCTCTCGTTTTTGAGTCGGGTGGAAAAGCTGGACGGTAGAGCGACGATGCGTTTATTTGAGTCGACGTCCCAGGATATTCGCTATGCGCTGCGCATGATGAAAAGCAGCGCCGGGTTTACCGTTGTTGCCATTCTGTCGCTGGCTTTGGGAATCGGGGCGACGGTTGCGATTTTCTCGGTGATTTATGCGCTGGCGCTACGGACGCTGCCAGTGGAACAGCCTGAGCAGTTGGTCGAGGTGGAGCGGGACTCCAGGGGGAACCTGCACAGCTACGCCGAGTGGAAGCTCTTTCGGGACCAGCAGAATATCTTCTCCGCCGTTTTGGCCTACAACTATTCTTACAACGAGTTCGGCGGGCAGTTCATAATCGCGGACTCAAAAGGACAGCAGGACGTGGCGGGGCTGTATGTTTCTGGAGGTTACTTCTCAACGCTTGGCGTCTCAGCCGTTTTAGGCCGAGTCCTGCAATCTTCGGACGACCAGCCTGGTGCGACGCCCGTATGCGTGATTGGTTACAAATTGTGGCGGCGATTGTACGGCCAATCGGCAGATGTACTCGGCCGGGCGATCCGGGTCAACGGAAACGAATTTGTGATCGTGGGAGTGGCCCCCGCGTCCTTTTTCGGTGTGGAAATTGGCGCTACACCTGAGATCTTCATGCCACTCGAGGCAGAACGAACCTACAGGGATTATCCCCAACGGTATGGACCTCAGATGCCGTCTCTAGACGATCCGGCTAAGACACTCAGCATCGTCGGGCGGCTAAAGCCGGGAGTCAGTGTGGCCAAAGTCAATGCCGGATTGCAGGTTCTAGGTGCGGAAATATACAGCGCCCTGTCGTCGAGATCCGACGACAGCAGATGGCGACGGGCACCGCCTCGGTCTTTCCTGGCGCGTCCCATGCCCAACGGGACCTCGAATGAATGGCTTCAAGACATGGACGTAGTGCTGCTATTGATGGTAATGGCCGCTGTCGCTCTGATCATCGCCTGCGCGAATTTGGGCAATCTCCTGCTTGCGCGAGCCGCAAAGCGGCGAAGCGAAATCGCTACTCGCCTCGCTCTGGGCGCATCGCGGTGGCGTCTGGTCCGGCAACTGTTAACAGAGAGCGTTGCCTTGTCGGTAATCGGCGCTGCGGCTGGTCTTCTCATTGCGCGCTGGGGCAGCCAAGCTTTGCTTTGGGCCCTTTCGTTTCCCGGTGGTGATCCACTTCGATTGGATCTGTCATGGGATGCCAAGCTCGCGGCCTTTGCGGTCACCATCACGTTGGCATGCGCTCTACTCTTTGGCTTGGCTCCCGCGCTGGGAGCCACGGATATTTCGATCTATTCCCCTATGCACAACAGCCTGACCATCGGAACGCGTAGAAACCGCACGATGAACGGCTTCCTCGTTGCCGCCCAGGTTGCTCTGTCCGTAGCGCTGCTGGTCAGCGCGGGCTTGTTGGCGCGGACACTGCAAGCTCTCCTAGCGCAGGATCCGGGCTACGACCCTAAAGGGGTCGTGACGGCTCACGCGAACTGGCCGGGCGGCCACGAAAATGCGGAGCGCGAAGTCTTCGTCGGGGAGCAATTGCTGACGGCATTTCGGTCCCTGTCTGGCGTTACGTCGGCGTCATGGAGCCGCCGTCATTCGAAGGCGACGCTTTCCCAGCTGGTCGTTCCCGGGCCAGCGGGTTCCGAGCGAAGGTCTGGCTCTTATCTCCAGTTCGTCTCTCCGGACCTTTTCGAAACCTGGCGGACTCCGGTACTCGCGGGCCGGGAATTTAGTGACACGGACACCGGCACGTCGCCTCCGGTGGCTATTCTTAGTGCGGACCTCGCGAAAGTGCTTTTTGGAAAACTGAGTCCTGTCGGGCTGAGATTTCGTGAGAACGATGGCGATGGTGACAGGCACGACTACGCAGTTGAGGTTGTCGGGGTCGTTCGAGACATACAATTTCGCCGGCCCAGTGATGGTCCTCTTCCCATCTTGTACCGGCCGGTTTCCCAATGCGGAAGTTCGTGCTCAGGGGTCGGCGGCTATGAAATTCGAGCTGCCGGTATATTCGCCGCAACGGCTAAACGTCTCGAAGACGCGGCAGCAACGGTTGACCCCCGTATCGTTTTGAAATGCGCTCCGTTGAGTAACATGCTCAGCGACTCCGTACACCGCAATCGCGCCATGGCCTTGACCGCGAGCACGTTCGGCTTATTCGTTGGCCTCCTCGCGATGATCGGCGTTTACGGCGTGACCTCGCATGCCACAGCGGAAAGGACGCGAGAAATAGGGATCCGCATGGCGCTGGGCGCGGAGCGGGGCGATGTCTTCCGCATGATACTCGGCGAAATAATGCGCGTCGTGTGCATCGGTATCGCGTTTGGCTTGGGCGCCGTTGTTCCGGTGGCGCAGATAATTCGCGGGGCAATCTGGGGAGTGAGGCCGACGGACCCTCTGAGCCTTGGTTTCGCAATTTGCTTGATGCTTCTCATAGCCGGAATCGCTGCTTTTCTCCCGGCGCGTCGGGCGACGCGCGTCGATCCAATGGTGGCGTTGAGATATGAGTGACTACTAGGGGTCCATTCTTGTACAAAACCGGACATCAGCACTGGGGGACCCGCTTTCCGGCAGCGGCGTTTCCGAACGGCACTTGGGTGCAGTCGACAACCGGCGCTCGGTGCTCTTCGTTAGAATCAGAGCAGCGAGAGCTCTCCAATGTGTGGAATCCCTGCGACGATCTGACCCAGCGGAAGAGTTCTAAAATCGTCAACTAGGGCCCACCAATTATTTCAGTAAGTTACCGGGTGTTGTACCAAAAACCTCAACCCACAATCCAACCCACACCTCACTGCACCATAGAGCTGCTCACGCCAAGCGCCGTAAGATACTCCCCCTGCGCCGCCAGTGTTTCATCGCTGTCTTCCTGCGTACACAGATCGAGCGTCGTTTGAATCTTGCTGTGACGCAGGATTCCCTGAACGGTTTTCGGTTCGACCTTCGCTTTGTTCACCAGCCAGTTGCTAAGCGAGTGACGCAGATTGTGAAGACCGAACCGTTGACCGTCCCCGATGTGCACTCCGGCTTTTTTTTGCTGCCGGCCGCAGATGATCGGCGACGAAAATAGACGGAGAAAGAGGAACACTGCCGCACGTTCTCAAAGAAGGAAACACGAAGTCTCCATCCTTCGTGTGGGGACTTTGTTCTCGCCACGAGCGCAGATGAGCGGCCAGAATCGGGTGCAACGGAACGACGTGCTCATGCAGGACTCCAATTTTGTAGATTCGGCGCATGACGCCCCGCATCTTCGAAATCGTAGTCCATGCAAGACTATTACTATCGTGTAGCGACTTCAGCCACCGTTGAATATCGAGCGGCTTGATATCTTCTGCGATTTCGTTCCGAAACGCAGGATGAGATAGGCGCGCACGATTTGCTCGACGTGACTGATGGTATTAACCAATTTCGGGCGTACGGCATCCCCGCCGAAATCGGTTCTGAGATAATGCTCCGCGAGAAAATCAAAACGGACGCGGCCGGGTAGGGAGCTATCGTTGATTCTGACGGAAGGTCCGAGCCGATCTGCCTTGCGCCGTGCATCCTCATCCTTCGGAAATTCCTGGACAAGTCCGATGGGCATGACGTTCTCGACCCCCTTACCGGTTGAATGCGTAACCCGATAGCGCAGCACCCAGATTTCCCCTTCCTTACGACGTACTTTCTTGAGTGATCCTCGCTGATACGCCATATTCCTCTTTTCAGCGGGGACTGCCAGATCTGATCGTACGCGGTTTTGGTGGTCTTGGAATCGCAGGTTCATTCCGTTCGACGGAGGCGGCGAGTTCCGAGAGTCGAAAAACGCAGGTTTTGCGTTTGCCCCCTGTGCCACGTACATAGCGGAGTACTGAGGAGAGAGTTCGGAAGAATTCCACGGGGGTAGTGATGCGCAGTCCCGTCCGCTTTGATCGCCTGGGTGAAATGCTTGGTGTTGTGCGTTAACAGCCAGTTCGGCTTGCCGGCCATAGCGGAAAGAAGTATAAGGACGTCTGCGGCGTGCCGAACCATGTGACGGCTTGAGCTTACAAGCGCCCCGGCCGGATAGGGGGCCATCCCAGGATTGGTTCAGTTTGACGAGCCGAACGGATACTGTTCAATTGGCTCTTGGACAACCCCAATCGAAAGCCGTGCTCGACTACTCGGGAAACGCCCTTGGCGAATTGAACGTGAGGCGTACGATTCAGCAGACCGATTGCGGGGTTCCCGCCTAAGAGAGCCCATTGCTGCGATAGGCCAACCACCAACTCACCACACCGATTGGAATAGTCGCCGCGAGCAACCCACCACAATGGCGAGAAGAAATCGACCAGCGGGTCAAAGGCCGCAAAAGTGATCCAAAAACTCTTGCGTTGCATTTCATCACTACAGCCCGTGGCGGCGCACACGAGTCCGGGATCTCCATTTTTGAATCTAAGATCGGAAGTCCCCAGTATGCGCTCAGCCGCTCGGTCAAACAGAAAGGGCGACCCAATTCAGAGTCGCCCCATTACAAAGTCAGAAATCTGTCAAACAAGGTTTGCAAACTAAGATTAGTATATCGCGCGTACGTATTTATGCCAATGTTATTCTGCGGTACCGCAAAGCCCCAGTCGGCTTCCAAGCCCGAAACTGTTGAATGAGACTAGACCTGTCAGGTGGGTTGAAATGACCCAAGGAATCGATGATTTCACGATTGTTCTCCCTCAAATCAGAGACATGGGCGCCTGCGAGTTAAGGGTTTACAGCGGACTTGATAAGCTATGGCGTATGGTCGAGAGATACAAGATGACGGCCCCCATCACAATCAGAGTAGCAGATCACAACGATAAGCACGTTCGGACGATTCGCGGCCATCACCATCAAAGTGCTGGCTAGCAATTGAAGGACTAAACAACCACGGTTGATCAGGCCACCGCGGGCGAGGTTTCCCACTCACCATAGCCGTGAAAGATGCTAGGGGGAACATTTTGAAAATGAGACTACAGACCGAACACTAACGTATGCACTAATTACACGATCTTGGATCTCGGCAATTCGTAACAGAATAGGTTTGCATTTCTGCCGTTGATCTGACCAGCTACAAGATCGTAGACCCTGCCGTGTAATCCCAATAAAGCAAGGAGCCTAGAATGGAAAACAGGACATGAAACTGCGGCGGCGATCCTCGTACAGACGATATTCCTAAAGGACGGACATTTGCAGGGGCTTCTAGGCTAGGTGAGCATGCGACAAAGAGCCCGGCAGCGGCTGCAGAGTTTTAGAAGCCTTATTATGTTGCGGCTCTTACAATGACAGCCAAAACGAAACTGTAAAGACAGTATCTTCTTTCCAATTGCCTACTGGGCTCGATCTAGCTGCGACTCGATGACAAAGGCATTGCAGGCAGTTCGCCAATAGGCTACCTGTGCCGCTGCCTTCGGTCGTGACTGTTCTCGGAATGGCCATTAGCGTCTAGCCAAGTCAGAAGAGAGCGAATGCTGCCATGCGCCAACGCAATGCTCGAATCGGCGGCACCATAGTAGAGATTGATGGTGTCCCCATCCGATGCCAGCGTATAGCCGCAAGGAAACACCACGTCTTGCACGTCGCCATGACGTTCATATTCCGCTTCTGGCGCAAACATCCAAGAATCCCCCCGAATCAGGCATTTTTCTGGCTGCTCAATGTCGAAGAGAGCCAGCCCCAGCCGGTAGATGGAACTCGACGGAGTGCGCCGAACGCCGTGGTAAATCATCAACCAGCCACGCGACGTTTCAATCGGTGGAGGTGACATTCCAATTTTGTTGGCATCCCACCAAGCCCCCCGGCGGGCTTCTAGCATGAGCTTGTGATTGCCCCAATGCCGCAAATCGGGCGAGTAGGAAATCCAGATGTGAGCTCCGAGCGGGGTCATGGGCCGATGGATCAAAGCCCAAGAGCCGTTAATCCTTCTTGGCAAAAGGGCTGCGTCTTTGTCGTCCGGCGACATGACGACACCGAGTTTCTCAAATCCGCGAAAATCTTTCGTGAGTGCCAGAGACACTCCAGGACCGCCACGCGAATACGAAGTGTAAGCCACGGCATATTGCTGAAGTTCCGGCATATACGTGATGCGCGGATCTTCGACGCCCCATAACTCCTCGGGAAACCGCTCGACGTCTGGGATGAATGTGGGTTCGCGATCGATCTGCCACCCATCCACGCCGTTTGCCGAACGCGCCACGCACAAATGAGAGAGCCCCCGGCGATCTTCCACGCGACAAAGGAGAAGAGTAGAGCCGTTGGGCAGCAACGTGGCGCCCGCATTAAAAACACTGTTTATGGAGTACGGCCAATCCTTGCCGGTAAGAATCGGATTGCCGGGATGCCGGTGAAATAGCGTCTCGTATCTATTCATGACCGGTCTGTCAGAGCTTTTTTCAGCGAGCATGCTCATTGTAGGTTGCTCTCCGTACCGTCCGCTTCTTCCAGCTCGCGCATCTCCAGCAGCGCCATCATGAAAGATAAAGTCGATTCCGCACCCTGGTTTTCATTGGCGCGATCCGGATGCAGCCCGTCTCGACATCCGCCCGTCGTGGGATCGTAGAGCGCGATCTGTAAATCGTTGTCGCCCAGGAACCAATTGAAGGCAGACCACGCCTCTTTTCTCCAACGGCTTTTCCCCGTAGCGCGATAAGCCTGCAAGCAAGCCGATACGGCGGCGCAGGCTTCGACCGGTTGTTGATCGAAGCGCGCCTTTTCCGTCTTTCTCGAATAGAAGCCATGTGACCCGACGGGCACAAAATGACCCTTTATTTCGCAGCGCTGAATCGTCGTCAGCCAATCCAACGCTTCGAGGCCCGTCGCAACCATTTCATTATTTGCGGAACGCACGCCTGCTCGGATCAGGGCCTGCGGCAATCGAGCATTTGAGTACGCGAGACCATTCTCAAACCAATTCCAGCCCGTCGAATGTATCGCGCGGTATGAATTCAGAAGGTGATTCGCAAGTGTATCCGCCGCACTTAGAGCGGCGCGGTCCCTTGGGAATGAGCCCAGATATTCCTGCAGTCCCAGCAAGGCGAAAGCGCATGCACGCGGGCTCTTAAACTCCACAGCGGCGGGAACAGCCAGCTCAAACAGACGTCCTGCAGCCCCTCTCAACCCAGCGTCCTTGGATCTGCCCAGAACGGTCCCCAGACCCCATAGTGCTCGCCCGTGGCTGTCTTCCGAGCCCTCCGGCTCCTGCCACTGACGTTCATAGCTCAGGCAGTTTCTAAACCTCTTGGTGGCCGGGTCGAAAGCCAGCCATAAAAAAGCCAGATAGCGAGAGGCGAGGTCAAGCACACCGGCCGAAGTACGGCTCCCAAGCTCCTCGAGGAGAATTGCGACAATGAGCGCGCGCGCATTGTCATCGGTAGAATAACCCTCCGGGTAGTTCGGGACGATGAAGACGGCGTGTTCCAAGATTCCCGTGTGGTCTGTCATCCGATACAAGTGATCCAGTTTCACGGTCGGAAGCCGGTCGAGAGCCTTTTCCGTGTTCTGGGCCGAAAACGTCGCACGCGGCTTCCGCAAACGCTCGTTGTACACGCGCTCAAAGCTCCCCATGTATTGATGAGCCACACGGTCCCAAACCATATCCCTCGCGTAGAGGTACGCGCGTTTTCTCATGGCATGGCGCGCGGTTCCGTTGTCCAATAGTCCTATCGCTTTCTCGGCGATCGCCTGCGGATCATCAAAGGGAACGAGTACGCCGCGTTGGTCGCCCAACAGCTCGGTCGCGTGCAGGTACGGAGTGGAGATGATCGCTTTTCCCGCGCTCAGGGCATAGGCAAGCGTCCCAGAAACGACCTGCCCTTTGTGCTTGTAGGGCGTGATGTAAATATCGGCGGCGCCGATTAGTTCAATTAACTCTTGCGGACTCACGAAACGGTTGCGGAAGACTACGTTGGCTGCCACTCCCAGATCTTTCGCCAGCTTCTGCAAGTAGTGCCTGTATTTGTCACCCTCTCGCCGCAGGATATGCGGGTGGGTGACTCCGGAAACCATGTACACAACATTGTTGTGGCGCGACAGGATAGCCGGCAAAGCCTGTATGACATTTTCTATGCCCTTGTTTGGTGAGAGCAGACCAAATGTGAGCAAGACATCCTTGCCTTCCGTTCCGAAGCCATCCTTGTAGAAATTAGGATCGGTAAAGGGCAGATCGGGGATCCCGTGCGGAATTAGATCGATCTTCTCACCAGGAACGTGAAACACGTGCTTCAGGATCTCCGCTGATTGTCTGCTCATGACAATAAGGCGGTCGGAAAGATGCGTAATCTCCTCCATCACGATACGCTGGTCGGGATTTGGCTCGCGGAGCACCGTGTGCAGCGTAGTGACGACAGGCATCTGAAGACGGCGCAAGAGTTCTAATATGTGGGCACCAGCTGTTCCACCGAAAATTCCGTACTCGTGTTGCAAGCACACAAGATCGATGTTGCTAAAATTCAGAAAATCCGCAGCCTGCTGATACGAGTCCAAATTGTCTTCGCACAGCTCGAATCGTACTCGCGCGGGGTAGCTGTAGCCCTCTTCTATATCGTTGACAGGCAACACGAGCAACTCTGCGGCACCGTATTCAGCGTGAATCGCGTCACACAGGTCTGTCGTGAATGTCGCGATTCCACACTTCCGGGGAAGGTAGTTCCCGACCACAGCAACCCTGCTTGGCAACATTGGCCGGGGATGTGTGAGGTTGCGTGTCGTCGCTTTATCTTCGATGATGAGGGAATCAATTTCGATCGTATCCCGATCGCACGTGCCATCGGTAAATGCTATGGCTTCTACATGGGGGATTGTCTTCGGCAGTGACATTTTCTTTCCTATCTCCGTGATCCGCCCGCCTCATTCTACAAAGTCATACGCAACCAACACGTAGTCCGCCATGTGTTGCGACCGTAAGACCACGCGATAAACTCTGTTGAGTGCACGACAGCAGATACTATTAGTTGTCTCGGCGCTGGGGGTACCACATTTCCTTTCGCACGCTCTACACTGTCGCGGCTGAGGCGTACCGAATGAGTTCGTTGCGATCCGAGAGCTTCAGGAAATGCAAGATCCACACTATGCAACCTTGGACGTTGAGTTCCGTAAGATTCAGTTTCGTTGTGATGTCACGATCACTGAAGCCTTGGCAAACCAAACAATAAACTGGGCTCAACACTCCCACCTTCTCCCAAAAAGACACGCATGAGGTTAACCTCCACATCAGACCCTTCGAACGCAGCCGCAGTGCAAATAAACCGACATTTAGTACGATTCTCCCATACCTCCGCCAGCCGCGGCCATCTTTTCTTCTCCACTAAAGTCGGCGATCAGGACTTCCGTGGTAAGCATCAGTGAGACGATGGACGCAGCATTCTGGAGGGCGAGACGGGTAACCTTAGCTGGATCAATCACGCCAGCCTTGACCAGGTCGCCGAACTCATCAGTCTCTGCGTTGAAGCCGAAGTTCTCATCCTTCGATTCGCGCACGCGTCCTACAACTACAGCGCCTTCGTGCCCAGCGTTTCCCGCGATCTGGCGCAAGGGCTCTTCAAGCGCTCGCTTTACGATGTTCACCCCGATGGCTTCATCGTCGTGGAGTTTCAGCTTCTCCAGGGCCGGCAGGCAGCGCAGGAGAGCAGTGCCCCCGCCCGAGACAATACCTTCCTCAACTGCCGCACGGGTGGCATGCATGGCGTCCTCGACACGGGCCTTTTTCTCCTTCAGTTCTGTTTCGGTTGCCGCCCCCACCTTGATTACCGCGACGCCGCCAACCAACTTAGCTAGGCGCTCCTGGAGCTTTTCCTTGTCGTAGTCCGAGGTGATCTCTTCGATCTGCACCCGGAGCTGCTTGATGCGACCTTCGATCTCGCTGGTCCTGCCGGCGCCCGCGACGATCGTGGTGTTGTCCTTGTCGATGGTCACCTTCTTGGCTCTGCCCAGTTCTTCGATTTTCACGTTCTCAAGCTTGATGCCGAGGTCCTCGGTAATGGCCCTCCCACCCGTGAGAATGGCAATGTCCTCGAGCATGGCCTTGCGGCGGTCGCCAAAGCCAGGAGCTTTCACCGCCGCGCACTGCAGCGTGCCCCGGAGTTTATTCACTACTAAGGTCGCTAGGGCTTCGCCCTCGACGTCCTCAGCAATGATCAGTAGCGGCTTGCTCATCTTGGCCGTCTGTTCGAGCAGG
>QHYM01000209.1 GCA_003223295.1 Acidobacteriota bacterium
ATCAACACGGCAAAGCATGTCGCGGGTCTGCTGATACGAAACGGCAAAATCCGTCGGGGTCACATCGGCGTTGCAGGACAAAACGTCACGCTCCAACGCCGGCTCGTGCATCAGCACAGCCTTGCCGTCACGAGCGGCATCCTGGTGATTTCAGTGGAACCCAAAGGGCCGGCCCATCGCGCCGGGCTGAGAGAAGGCGATGTGATTGTGGCTTACGGAAGCCATCCGGTGGCGAGTATCGACGAGCTACACAGGCTGTTAACGGAAGAGCAGGTGGGAACAAAGATCGGCCTGACGTTTCTCCGCAGCGGCGAAAAGCTGACGCTTGAGGTCGTGCCGGAAGAATCTGCGCGATCGGCGCAAGCGCTCCGGTGAAACTTGCCGCTGATTAATTCAGCAGCGAGCCGGACTAGACTAGTGTGGTGGAACTAAAGTGCGCAAAATAAATGCGCGGCCTCCCCAGCGTCATACCCGCGAAAGCGGGTATCCAGAAGTTTTTTGATTTCCTGGATTCCGGGTCGCGCTACCCCGGACTACGATCCGGGGTTGCCGGAATGACTCCTGAATGATTCAACGGACTTCGGAAACAGGACACTAACTAAGATGGCGGCAATTTGAAGCCTTGGGGGTTATTAATGCGGGAACATTTCATGAATGGTTCAGCGCCACCGGGCTGTCAAGCATCCACCGCTGAGTGGTAGTGTCCTAATTTGAAGTTAGAACTGCTTGGAAAGCCCGGCTTGCTTTAATATCCCGTTCGCCGTATGCCGAGACAAGATCTTGTTATCTACGGGGAAGAACCTATGAGAGATAGGACTAAACCATATTTCGTGATCGCCCTTACCTTCTCGGTCTTTGTAGCAGTCGTTGTCGCGTAGGATGCGTTTAACAGCGGGTGAGTAGTCTGCCATCAATCATGGAGGGAAATAACTCCTTGGCAGTGGGCAATGAGGCTGAGCGGGATTTCCCTCACTTCATCATCTGTCAGTCCATTCAGCTCTAACAGCTCCGGAATCATAATACTTAATTTCTGTTTTAGAGCTTCGACGGTAGGAGCCTCGGTTGCTAATCCCGGTACATCGTCACTGGTTGCAACCCAGACCTGAGCTTCGGAATCCCAATCAGCTCGCACTTCTATTTTAAGGAGGGCCATTACTCTAACCTTATAGTTCAAGTATAGGGTGTTCGCAACAGCCAAACAATAGTTCATTACCACTACCAACACGACGTTGATTTCCCAAGCCTTTCCCGTTATGCGGGCCTCTGTTATGCCAGAGCGCGCGGCGTAACGTTGTTGCAGTCATCTTTATCACAATATTTGCTACCAGCACAACAGCAACAGACCATTCCCATCAAGCAAACAACCTAGTCCTCTAGCAACGTGAAACAAATTGCAGTGAGCAAATAGTCCAAAAACAGCTTATAAAACAGTGACATTCAATGCCTTGACAATTTGCTCAAGCTTCACTATTATAGCGGCATTCCTGCCAGTGATAGTTTGCTATGGGGGTTAACGTGGACACAAATGAATCTCTCAAGCAAGCGCTTGAACATTTTCTCCAGCAAAGACAGAAAAAAATGGACGAAATTCGCAAGCTAGATTCCACCATTGCGCAAATCAGAGAAGAATTAGGAGGCCTATCAGAGGGCGAGGAAGATCCATTCATACCTGGTCTAGCGATACCACCAGAAACAGAATCTCAAGAGCCTTTTAAGTCAAAACCGCAAGATATACGACCCGATGAGTTTTTTGGAATGTCTCAAAGTGAAGCAGCGAAAGCGTACTTGAAACGGATAGGCCATGCCGTCCCAATGGAAGAATTGGTCGAGGCGCTAACAAGCAGAGGGTGCAAAGTTGGCGGGGTTGATCCCAAGCGAACGCTTTATATTTCACTAGTACGAAATGTCAGAGAGTTTGTGCCACCACAACCAGGCTTCATTGGGTTAAGGGAGTTTTACCCAAGCCTAAAAGGGGGAAAGAAGAAACCATGAACAGCGGAAATTAGGACACTACCCGCTGAGTGATTGTGATTGACAGCCCTTCCGTCACCGTGCGATAACCCGACCACCCAGACTAATTCCGGCTGATTCTGCTCAGGCTGGCAACTTCGATTTCTAATTTTCTAATATGGATGCCCGATCGGTTTCATACCGGCCGGGCTTTTTTGGGACGCATATCGTGGGAGCTGCGTACCGAGATCATAGATCGAAGGCGAATCAAATTTGCTACACCCAGTCGTCAACTTGATTCACACTCTCCGTTCCCACCGGGGTCGCGACGGTTTGGACGCAAAAAATTCCTCAATGAATTCAGTGTTTCTGCCGGAATGCCGGTTATGGCACCGTTCGTGGATTAGGATGTAACCGGTTCAATCCAACGATTTTAGATCGCCATTTAGAGATGGATTCAGGAGCCCTATTTTCCTCGCCTCGGGGAGAGAGCCTGTCCTGAGCGGGTCGAAGGAGTCATGGTGAGAGTTAAACACGTGAGGAACAAACTTTTCTGCCGTGCTCTATGCGCTTTGCTCTTGGCTCTCAGCTTTCCAGTCCTGGCGCAGCAGCCGAAGAAAATCCCTACGATAGGTTATCTAACAGGTTCCTCTCCTTCCTCCGAGGCGCACCGGGTCGAGGGATTTCGGCAAGGGCTGCGAGATCTCGGTTATATTGTGGGGAACAACATCTTGGTTGAGTATCGATACGCCGAGGGAAAGCGGGACCGGATCCCTGGTCTTGTCGCCGAATTCGTGCAACTCAAGGTCGATGTGCTTGTCAGCGGAAATTTTGAAGCCATCCGCGCAGCCAAGCAGGCGACCAAGGCGATCCCCATTGTCATGGTGACCACTGTCGATCCAGTCGCGACTGAGCTAGTCGATAGCTTGGCGCACCCAGGTGGAAATATCACGGGGCTCACCAGACTCACCCGAGAATTAGGTGGAAAACGGCTGGAATTGCTTAAGGAGGCGGTTCCGAGGATATCGCGGGTTGGAGTCCTTTGGGATGCGGACGACCCAGGGGCAGCTATTGGTTTCAAAGAGTATGAAGATGCGGCGCGTGCTCTAAAGATACAGCTTCAATCCCTAGAAGTGCGAGGTCCGAACCTCGATTTGCAGCAGGCACTCCAAACTGCGGCCAAGGGGCGCGTGAGTGCGCTCATAACGATTAGGGACCCTGTGCTCAATCGTTACCAAAAGCAGATTGCGGACCTTGCCATAAAGAACCGGCTGCCTTCAATGTCCGAAGGAAGTGACTACGTAGAGGCCGGTGGCCTCGTATCCTATTCAGCCAACGAAGCGGAGCGTTTCAGGCGCGCCGCGACGTATGTGGACAAAATCCTCAAGGGTGCAAAGCCAGCCGACCTGCCCGTGGAGCAGCCGACGAAGTTTGAGTTTGTCATCAATCTCAAGACCGCGAAGCAGATTGGCCTCACGATTCCACCGAACGTGCTGGCGCGGGCGGATCGGATCA
>QHYM01000210.1 GCA_003223295.1 Acidobacteriota bacterium
TTGATTCGGCGTTCCGGCGCAAGAGCCACGACGACGTCTTGGTAGAGGAACGCAGGGTCGTCTGAGGGAGTCTCGACGTAATTGCCCCCGGCAAATACTTTCCACGGTCCGATACCGATAAATCGCTCTCTCGGCGTGGATGCAAACGCGTGTTTAAGCCGTTCGTTCTTCGCTGCTCCGGCGCTCGTGGTGACCAACTCGGCGTAGAAGTGCCGATGTGCTTCTAATCGGTTCACGTACTACCCCCAAAGACATTTGCAAATTGTCGGGCCTACTCGCTACGTCAGGAGGATTCTACACCTGACGATGAATAGGAGCGTTAATGGAGTGCGAGACGCTTGGTACTCAAGTGGACGTGTAGTCGCCTCTGCCCCTCACGGTCCGGAAACGGGGTTCGAGGAGAAGTCAATTCCGCCGCGAAAGCTGGCTGGTCAAATGAACGGGGATACGACTAACCGCCCAAGTGGCTGGTTCCCTCAGCGCCGTGATCGCTTGTGAAATCCTTTGTTCGTATTTTTTCGCCGATCACCAAGTGAGTTTTGCAGCATCATGACGATGCCGTAGTGTGGAAATTGAGAAATGCTCTGCCTTATGCCTCGGTCAACTTGAAAAATGTCCATTGTCCCAAAATCATATTAATCGCGGAGGGCCGTACTGGTTGCGGCTTAACCCGCAGATGGAGTCGTCGTGAAAGCAGGTCTCCGTTATCAAAACGGCTGTATGTACGAGCACCACGGCGCATGGTACGTGCGATATCGCCAGCGAATCTTGCAAGAAGACGGCTCCGCCAAGCTCAACCACGCCTCCAAGCATTTAGGGCGTTCCGCGGACTTCTCCAATATTTTTGAAGTCAAGCGGTGTCGGGCATCCTTCATGCGACCGATGTAGCGGAGAGTCCAACCGGCCGCGGTCTTTCGCACTTTTCAACCGACTGGTCAACAGTTGGTCACCAGCAGCATTTCTGGTTCTGTGGTAAGCTGTTGAAAGCAAACGCCGGAGAGGTGGCACAGCGGCTGAATGCGGCGGTTTGCTAAAAAAGACCTACCTGCCCTGTTTGCACTCGCCGATTTTAACTTGTTTTCAGTAATTCACGCTGCTCTCAGTTGCACTCAGGTGGTCTCATTTGCAAGTTAAAGTGCGCCAAGAGTGCACCAAAACAGCGCGCTTCCAACGGTTGATTTTCCGCCAGCCAATCCGTCGCCGGTCACCACACAATCCTGAGGCCCTTGTAGAGGCCGAATTTCTCGTCGGAAGTCACAATTGGGATGTTTTCGCACAGGGCCTGGGCAATGATCTGGCGGTCGAACGGGTCGCTATGGTGCAGCGGCAGATCGAACAAATGCAACGCATGATCAGCGGTGTAGGGCAGGACTCGAAGCCGGAGGTCGGCGATGCCCGTGAGTACTTCATCTTTGCCGATTCTCAACTTTCCTATCGATTGCTTGATGGCAACTTCCGAGAGTGAAACAACGCTGATTTCACGAATTGTCGCCTCTGATCGAAGGGCGGCCATTGCTTTGTTAGAAATGCGGTCTGCTGAAGTCACGGCCCAGATAAACGCGACGGTGTCGAGGAGCAAACGCATCAGCGGTGGCCATTCAGAAACTCCTCAACTTCTTCGTCATTCATCGGTTTCCACCAATCAGCGTCAACTTCGATGACCTTGCCCTTGAGCGTCCCGAATTTAGGCTTGTCGTTGCTGGCGGTTGTTGTTCGAACTAAATCCACGACGGGTACACCACGCCGACAGATGGTCACGGGTTCACCGTCCTCGGCAGCTTTTATCAGCTGGGGAAGCTTGTTCTTGGCGTTCGCCACGCTTACTTTCATAGGATCTTATTATAGCCATCTAGATAGCTATGTCAACAATCGTCGCGTGTTGACTGATATGCTGCAAGATATCCGTAGCGCCTGCGTCGACTCTAACCCATCTTTTGGTATGTCGGAATCGCCAATTCCGCGTAAATCCGGCGCAATCACGGTGAACTTGTCGGCAAGGAGAGGTATGATCGGCCCCCACGTGCGCGATGTCTGCGTATAGCCGTGTAGCAGGATCACAGCCGGGCCATGGCCGGACGTCAGATAGTGAAGTTTGAGTCCGCCTACCTCTGCGGTTTCTGCCCAGATGTGGCAAAAGCTGTGCAGATTACGCATTTGGCGACCGGCAAGATTAACGAAGAATTACAGCAAGAGCTACCAGTCGGAGTATTTGGTGCCGTCGAGGGCGGTGGCCTGGGATTTGGAATGCACGTCGAATACATTGTTGCCGCCCCAGGACGTGGCGTCGGGGTCGTCCTGGACGGCCCGGAGATCCCACTCGGCACGGCCCGTCATGGGGTCCTTTGGAATGCGGCGGAGGAAACGAATCTTCTGCTCCGCGCCGGCGCCGACGTTCACGCCTTTAATGAGCGTACCGAGGTCGGGTGGATAGCCCTCGCTGCCGGCCTCGACACGGATTAAACCGCGATCGGAATAGTCCTTGTAGCGATCAATCGCGTCCCGCATCTCGCGGAGGTCGCGCCGAAGCTCAAATTCCTTGTGCCGAACAACCGTGTAGCGAAAGACCGGAAGGGCCGCTGAGGCCAGAACCAATAGAATGCTCGAAGCAATGACCAACTCGAGGAGCATCACACCGGCCTTGGGTGAAGCTCTGCCTCGTCGTAGGGTGCTTCTAGCTTGCATGCCGCAAAGCCGACCTCATTCTGTTGGCCGGGCAGGAATGCCCAGGTAGCGATACCCAAAGAAGATTAGAACCCCGGAAATAATCGGAAATGCTGTAACGACCTGAATCGCGAAAGGCATCAATCCCATGCCTAGGATGAAGGCATACCCCTTGGAGGGAGCCCGAAAGAAAGAATGCGTACTCATGACCGTCGTTATGAAGGTTAGAAAATAGAAAAATTCGGCAGCCAGAACATAAATAAGCGCAGAAAGCCCGCGACGTCTTAGCTTCCAAAGAACTCTGCCCACGTAGAGAAGGAGCAAGCAAAAGACGAGACTGGCGATTGTTATGAAGTATATTAGCTGAACGGCGGAGGGATAATTTTGACCTTCTAAATGCTGTAACGCCTTGTAGCTAAAAGGACCCATGGCAATACTGTCCGCTGCGACGAGGAAGCCGACACTGCCTTCGAGTAAAGTTAACACGGAGAGCGTTCGAAAAATCAATCTAAGTCTCCTCGGTAATGTAGTCTGTCCGTCCACAAATTACTGAAACGCCATAGGTCGTCTTAATAGAGCCCACCAGCCGTTCCGCAAAGGGATTTTGCCACGGTGATCGCGGCGCGGCCAGGACTTCCACAGCATTTCTGGTTCTGTGGTCCGAGTCAGACAAACACACAATGGGCGGCCGCTTTCCTAAACCACTCGATGGCCGTGGAGCTGTCTTTATTAACGCTATCTCCGCCCGCCTTATAGATTGCTCCCGGATAGAACTGGGCATGCTCATTTCCCGGCGTGGTGGCAGAAACGGCAATCGTTGCCGAGCACTCGAAAAAGTCCCCGCGGAATTTGTTCGTCTCGTCGCTGAATTTGAGGACGCTGCGGGTCACTCCGCT